>DAIREJ010000037.1:14455-16154 GCA_036795635.1 Sodaliphilus sp. | reverse complement strand
GTATGTGAAACGGTTGCAGCACTATGTGACCTTTAACATTCAATACATCGGAGACGTGCGCAACACCCGCAACATGAGCGAAGCGCAACAAAAGGTTGCTGAGGGCAAAGCTTTGCTATCAACGCTTGAGAGCAGCGACCATGTGGTGCTGCTTGACGAACACGGCACCGAGCGCACGTCGATGGAGTACAGTCAATGGTTGCAACGTCGCATGGCAAGCGGCAGCAAACGGCTTGTGTTCGTTGTGGGAGGGCCATACGGATTCTCACAGGAGGTGTATGACCGTGCCAACGAGAAGATATCAATGAGCAAAATGACGTTTCCCCACGAACTAGTGCGACTGATCTTTGTGGAGCAATTATACCGAGCCTTCACGATATTGCGTCATGAGCCCTATCATCATGAATAAAATAAGGAATAACTATGAAGTGTAGAATATTGATCATTTTGGTTGTACTGTCATCACTGATGGCAGACGGAAAATCCTATTTCAACACGGTGAGCAACAACTTCGGCGGGCTGTTTGCCCATCCTGGGATGCGGATGCAAGGCCGCTACAAAGCTATCGATGGAGAATGGCTAATCGAGGAGAACGCCACTATGGGAACTGCTGTGAGCCTGGACACGACGAACATCACCAGTACCGCTTACCGTTATCAACTTCGTTTTGCAAACCTCAATAACAAGCAGGGCAAGACGCGTGCTATCAAGAACCCAATGACAGGCGACAAAACAACGCTGACCAGCTTTGATTGGGGATTGGTCTTCAACTTCGACGACATGGGCGACTATTGCGCCGTTGTGCTCAGTTGCGACAACAGCACCCCGTTTGATGACATCACTGACCAACGGACGATGCAGGTTAGACTCATTCAACGCAAGGGGCAATCAACCATTGAATTGGCACAGGCCACTCTGTCCAAGGGTGTTGCTCTCGAGGACGGGATGAATACGTTGTGCGTCGATGTTGATGACCGCGGTGTAAACGTATCCATCGGAAAAGACGAGCTGCAGCATGTGCTGGAGTCCCCTATTACACGTCCTGATGGAGCTATAACTGTGGGATACCTTGTCGGACCTGGGTCGCGTGTCGCTATTGAACGCGCTGTACTCACCATTGAAAATGAGAAACAAGTTGCACCGACGTCGAGATGGACACGCGAAGCACTTGACGAGTACTTCTCAGCCACAAGCGACCCTCTTGAGGGCTACTGGAAATACCTAGACCGCGACATGAGCGACGAATGGCTCAGACTGGGTGGGCGCTACACCATCGCTGTAGTGCGCGCCGATGAAGGCTATGACCTCATCTACATCAATGGCGCCCAAGTCAAGAAATCGATGTGGCACGAGGGCATGCTGAAGGGACACATGACCAAGACCATCTTCAGCGGGAACTATGACGCAACCTGGATAGACGCCACAATGGAACCGATTGAAAAAGATGTGCAAGCAACTATCGAGAATGGAGTCATCCTCACACTTAACTTCCCTGTCTACAAGAGCCAAGTGCGGTTTGCCAAAGTCATGAATCTTGAAGATTGACACCTGGCTCTTGCACAAATCAGAAAAACTGACTACCTTTGCGGCCAAATTTCATACGATTATTACATTTTTAAATGATTATGAAAAAAATTGCATTAATTATTGCCGCCATGTTCACCATGACACAGATGAACGCAGCGACCGATGCTGCCGT
>DAIREJ010000037.1:0-14445 GCA_036795635.1 Sodaliphilus sp. | reverse complement strand
CGCGAGCGCGGCGGAGCTCTTCCTGTATCTGAAGAAGCTGCTGCTTCTGCTGTTGAGGCTCCGACCATTGCAGCTGATGAAGACGGAGAGTCAGTATACCAGCATCCTTTCAAGGACGATGACGAGAGTACAACTCACTGGTCACTCACGACCAGCGGATTTTATTTCGGTATGGGCGTTAGCCACAGTCTGGACTTGATCAACAACAGTTTCGAGATCGGTTTGCTCAATATCGCTGCCGTTAACTATAACAGCCTGCACGGCCAGAACATCTCGCTGGGTGTGGGTATTCACCATCGCTCTTACAGCTTCAAACGCCCTCACATGCTTGAGCGCGGCGAGAACGACCAGATTGTCACCATTGGCACCTACCCTTCCCTCCTCATTGATGAGATCAAGGACCGCACATCAAACTTGAACTCCTGGACTGTTCAGTTCCCCTTGATGTTCTCCCAAAAGATCGTCAAAAAACTTGACATCACCGTTGCCGGCATCTTGAACTGGAACACCTATGCTCGCGTTGACAACCACTACGAAATGAACAAAGTGGAATTTGACACAAAATATAAAAACCTCAAGCAGAACAAGGTGAACTTCGATTTCATGGGCGCACTCACATGGAATCAATTTGGTCTCTACTGCCGTTACACTCCCAGCAAGTTCTTCAAGGACGGTTACGGACCCGAGATCAAGAACACCTGGACCCTGGGTCTCACCCTTGGTCTTTAATCGACAGAGATAACTGTTAATACTGAATAAAAGCGAAGAGTCCAAAGATATTGGGTTCTTCGTTTTTTATATGATTATTTGTTACAAACAGTATAGTTCTGCGTTTATTGAATAGAAACGGAGATCGCAATGAAACAACCTGACCGCATCACTAACGCATTCACTAACCTGAGGGAGCAGATGCTCTCGCTAGCCGAACGCATCACGGGCAACCGTGACGATGCAGCCGATGCGGTACAGGACGCCTTTGTGAAACTGTGGCAACAACGGGGACGGTTTGAGAGCGCCCGCCATGCCCAGGGCGCCGGAATGATGACCGTTCGCACAACGAGCATCGATATGGCACGACGCAACAGTCATCGCTCGATTGTCCCTGTTGAGCAAGCAGCTGAGACCGTTGATGAGGTAACAGACAACGAACGCAGCCTTGCCTACCTGCAAGTGCGCAAAATCATTGACAACGACTTATCAGATAACCAACGGAAGATTATCAACCTGCGCGAATTACAGGGAATGGAGTTTGAAGATATCGCCAACCGCATGAACATGACTGCCGCCAATGTGAGGGTGGAACTGAGCCGAGCACGCAAGCGTGTGAGAGAAATTTACCAAGCAAGAATAAAGGAGATGAACGCATGAACACTTTCAATCACATAACAAACCAAGCCGAGCTGGAGCAGCTCATCGACCGCTACTTTGACGGCGAGACCAGCGTTCAGGAGGAGCATCTACTGCGCGAAACTCTCGCCAACTGCCCCTGGAGCAGCGAAACCATCGACAAGGCTCGCTTCACGATGGGCTACTTTGCAGCCCATCGTCAGCATCAACAGCGCGTGGCACAAAAAAGTCGGCGCAACCGCGCCATTGGTATCGCAGCCAGCATTGCAATCATACTTGGCGCTGGAGTCTTTGCCTTGTGGCACTATCAGGAAGACACGAACAACATGTGCATCGCTTATGTCAACGGAAAGGCTATCAACAATGATGATGCCGTGCTTGCGCTCATCGAAAAAGACCTCAACGCAATGGAAGACGCATCAAACGGCATGGCTGCTCAACTGTCAAGTCTGGGTGAAGCCCTTGAACTGGATAACAATTAAAAAACCTACTGATATGAAACGGATTATAACAATCATGATGGTCTGCATGCTGTTTGCATCAACAGCAATGGCGCAGGAGGGATTGAACATCAACCGCCTGTTCAATGAGAATCTCAAGACCGAGGGTTGGGTCACTCAAGAGCTCAATGGCAAGACCGAAATCATCGTGACAGGCAATAAAGCCAAAGAGATGGGCCTCTCGACTTATCACAGCCTGGGTCTGTCAAGCGGCACGAAAGCCGAACGGGATAACATCGTGAACCTGCTGGCCAAAGATGCGGCCCAAGCCATTGACAAGGATGTGGAATACCGCAACGGTCAACTCTATTATGGCTTCTACACGTTGAAGCCCAACAAGAAGAACAAGAGGTACATCTTTTACCTAAACCAGAATCTGGCTCGCAAATCTCCCAAAAATGTTGTCACAATCATCTACATGGAGGGTAAGAAGAGTCCTGAAGAAGTCAAAAAACTCATTCGAAAATAATCAACAATAAACTATATATCAAGGAATTATGAAAAAGTATTATTTTTTTCTCGCAGCACTATGTACAGTCATGCTGATGTCAGCACAGACCTCAGACACGGTAAAGGTCATCGATCAGCCTAGCCAAGTCATCATCACCGAGACACCTTCAGGCGTACAGATGAAAGTGGTCGGTTCCAAGGACGACAAAGACAACAATTACATCTATTCGGTCGAGCATCCTGCTGATAACTCCATCCACACCACCCAAGGCAATGATTGGGAACTCAACTTCCCCTACAACCTCTCGTTCACTAAGGGTAAAGACCATCATTGGGCAATCATTATGAATGGTTTCTACATGGGTGGAGGCATTCATCACTCATTTGATATGATCAACAACAGTTTTGAGATTGGCCTATTGAACATCGCGGCCATCAACTACAACAGTCATCACGGGCAGAACATCTCGTTGGGTGTGGGTTTCCACCATAGGTCATTCTCTCTAAAGCGACCCAACATGCTCGTTCGCGATGAGGAAACTTGTCAAGTAATTCCAGCATTTTATCCTGATGGTGTGGAGTTAAAAGACCGCACATCAAACCTGAACATGTGGGCTTTCCAATTTCCGCTGATGTTCCGTCAGAGAATTTACAAGTCTTTTGCCTTTAGCCTGGGTGGCATCATGAACTGGAACTACAAAGCCCATGTGAATAATCACTATAACATCGGCAAGACCGAATACAGCATTACCCAAAGGGGACTAAAGCAGAACAAAATCACGTTTGACCTGATGGGAGGACTGACACTGGGACACATAGGCATCTATTGCCGATATAGCCCCAATGAAGTGTTCAAGAAAGGTTTCGGCCCCGAAATCAAGAACACCTGGACCATGGGCGGTATCATCGCCTTCTGATTCCAGCGAAACAACGAAATAAACAATAAGGAGATAGCCGAAATCGGCTATCTCCTTATTGTTTATAGGAAGGGGTTACAGCGTTTCTCGTCGGCGATGGTGGTCGTTGGGCCGTGGCCCGATGCAATGACCGTTTCGTCGGGCAGCGGGAGAATCTTCTCGTGGATGCTGTTGATGAGTTGCGACATGTCGCCGCCCATGAGGTCGGTACGTCCCACACTGCCGTTGAAGATGGTATCCCCACTGATGAGCAGCGCGCTTTGAGGCAGATAAAAAGCCAGACCGCCAGGCGAATGCCCGGGGACGTGCAGCACCTGAATCATCTCGTCACCCAAAGGGATGATGTCACCATCCTGGAGTTCACGGTCAATCGTTAAGGGTTCACACTCTATTTTGAGATGGAACTGCGCCACCTGTTCAGGCAGTTCCAAGCCCAGTTGTGCATCATAGGGGCTACCGCATACGTCGGCACCAGTCTGCCCGGCAAGCCATCTCGCGCCAGTGATGTGGTCAATATGCATGTGTGTAAGCAGGATGTGCTTGACATTGAGCTGTTGTCCCTCAATAAAGTTGGTCACCATCTCGCGCTCGGCATCACGCATCATGCCAGGGTCAACAACTACGGCATCGCGGGTGTTCTCGTCCCAAAGTATATACATGTTCTCGCCAAACAGGTTGACGGTCATCATTGTCGCATTAATCATATGATTTAGTTTTTAGTCCCCAGTTCTTAGTCCGTGTTAGCCAAAGGCTACAATGGGAGGTAGAGGATTTTTTTAGTTTTGAAAAATTCTTCTTTGAAATAGCTTGAGAACTCGTCAATGAGTACCTTGTTGCGGTATTTTGAGATTTCGCCACTCAAGTCACCGCCCTTGAGACACAGGAGCCCATTGGGGATGGCGTTGCGGTCCTCGTTGTCAATAAACCGTTTGACTAAAGGAACCATGTCACCCAGGTCCATCACTGCGCGGCTCACAACAAAGTCAAATTTCCCTTTCACCTCCTTGACATCGCCGTGCTGGAAAGTGACATTGGTGAGTCCGATGCGCTCGGCAATATCTTGAGCCACCTTGAGTTTCTTGCCAATGCGGTCCACAAGATGAAATGTCACTTGAGGATAGTAGATGGCCAACGGGATACCTGGGAATCCCCCACCCGTCCCTAAGTCCATGACACGTGTTCCCGACGTAAACTTGACAAACTTGACAAGCCCCAGAGAATGCAGAATGTGGTTCACCTCCAGGTTTTCTATGTCCTTTCGGGAAATGACGTTGATTTTGGCATTCCACTCGGGATAAAGAGTTTCGAGCTGCGTCATCTGAGCACGCTGCACCTCGGTCAATTCAGGAAAATACTTCAGGATATGCTCCATTGTCTCAGCGCTGTTCTTAAAGCCTATCGATGATGCTGTTCTCGCACAGGAATGATTCAAGATCACTGTAAGGGATAGTAATCCTGGGTTCGCCCACCGCCTCGACAGCCAGTTCATTGGGCAGATAACTCCACGTCACACCCTTATCATCAAAGAAGAAATTGCTGGTCACCGTGATGTTCTCGACATTGAAGTAGCCCAAATCGTTGAGTTGCTCGTTACCCGTGACGTTATTCTGGTTGAGCAGTTGCTGCTTGAGCAACTGGCACACATCGGCCATGGCGTCGTCGCGGAACAGACGATTCACATCAATAAAGGTTTGCGTCTCAACATCAAAACTGTAGTAGCGGTGGGTGACTGAAGACACCTTGTCATTCTTCTTTACCACATCGACCCGCTCAAAAGTCACAACACCATTTTTGTTATATATAGGAGTAATGCGCGTACTGGTCGCATACTTGAGCGTCGCCAGTTCTGTGCTCTCATCAGCCTCGTCCTTATTCACCGGTTCCTGCATGAAATCATACTGGTGCATACTATTGGCCACCACCTGACGCATAGCATCCTGCAGTGACAACGAGTCACCCGATTCAAGCACATAGGCAGCGAACAAACGCTTCAAAGAATCAACCAAAACTCCTTCGGCAGTACTTACAGGATAATCAATTGTGGCATCGGCTGTTATTGTGCACCGCTCGCCATTAGACATTATAAACGAAGATTTGTCATTAAAATGCTTGGATTTGACTGTGACAGCAGGCTTACCATCGCTCTTACTGGTCCATGAGTTCTTGCCACACGAAAACAATAATGCCGTGATTGACAACAATATAAATAGTGTGACTGACTTTGTTTTCATCATCTTTTAGCTTGGTATCTTAGTTTTAATTTTGCTAAAGTAGTACAAATTTATTAATAACCAACTTGAGGAATGGATTTTTTTGACGAAATTTGCAGAAAATTTCAAGACAATGAAGATTGGAGAATACAACGAGTTGCGTATCAACCCCATGGTGGATTTCGGCGCTTACCTGATTGATGACGACACCCACGAGGTACTTTTGCCCAAGCGTTACCTCACCCCCGACATGAAAGAGGGAGACACCGTCAGCGTGTTTGTCTATAATGACAGTGAGAACCGACCAGTGGCCACCACCGAGGTGCCACATGCCATAGTGGGCGACTTCGCCCTGATGCGTGTCAAAGCCGTTAATCAAGTGGGTGCATTCCTGGACTGGGGACTGGTGGCCAAGGACTTGCTGGTACCTTTCAGCGAACAACGCGTGGACATGAAGGCCGGACGCAGCTACATCGTGCGCGTTTATCTCGATGAGGCCAGCCATCGCATCGTTGCCAGCGCCAAACTCGCCAAGTTCCTTAACCGTACTGAGCCCGACTACTATCACCGCGAAAAGGTGGAAGTGCTTGTGGTCCAACGCAGCGATCTGGGCTACCGCGTCATTGTCAATAACGCTCACTGGGGACAGATTTACCAAAACGAGACCTATCAGGAAGTGAATGTGGGTGACCGGTTGACCGCCTTCGTCAAGCAAGTGCGCCCCGACGGCAAAGTAGATGTCACACTGGCCAAAATCGAAAAGATGCGCGTTGATGACCTCGCCGACCGCATCATTGACTACCTCAAGGCCCACAATGGTGAAATGAGCCTCACAGACAAGAGTGACCCCGATGACATCAACAATGCCTTCCAGTGCAGCAAGAAAGACTTCAAAAAAGCCATCGGTCTGCTCTACAAGCAGCAGAAAGTCACCCTGGGCGACACTGTGAAAATAGTTAATTGATTCGACCTATGAAGCAACTTATTCTATCGATAACGGCACTACTGTTAGGAATCAGTAATGCGTTGGCTGATAACAGTAAGGCACCTGATGCTGTTGGACCAGTGCCATCACCTCAACAGGTGGCGTGGCAACGGTTGGAGACCTATGCGTTTATCCACTTTGGACCCAACACCTTTACCGATAAGGAATGGGGATATGGCGACACACCAGCCGAGGCGTTCAACCCCACCCGATTGGACTGCGAGCAGTGGGTGCAGACGCTTGTCAAGGGCGGCATGAAAGGTGTAATCCTCACCTGCAAGCATCATGACGGCTTCTGCCTGTGGCCCTCGAAATACACTGAATACAGCGTGGCCAGTTCACCCTTCAAACGTGATGTGGTGCGTGAACTGTCGGATGCATGCAAGAAGTATGGAATTAAATTCGGTGTGTATCTATCACCGTGGGACAGGCATCAAGCCAGCTACGGCTCACCCGAATATGTCACCTATTACTACAACCAACTGGAGGAACTGATGACCGAGTATGGCGACGTGTTTGAAGTGTGGTTTGACGGTGCCAATGGCGGTGACGGATGGTATGGAGGCGCGTGTGAGAAACGTGAAATTGATCGCAGTTCCTATTACAATTATCCCAAAGCCTGGGGCATCGTGAACCGCCTGCAGCCCGATGCCGTCATCTTCTCGGACGGAGGCCCCGGTTGCCGCTGGGTGGGCAACGAGAAAGGCTACGCCAACCCGACTAACTGGGCTTTCTTGCGCATCAAGGAAGTCTATCCCGGTTATCCGCAATACGAGGAACTGCAGTCAGGTCACGCCGACGGTGATGCATGGTGCGCCAGTGAGTGCAACACCAGCATCCGCCCGGGATGGTTCTATCACGAGAGCGAGGATGACAAGGTCAAGACAGTTGACGAGTTGGTTGACCTGTATTACCGCAGTGTGGGTCACAACGGCACATTCCTGCTGAATTTCCCTGTGGACCGCGATGGTTTAATCCATCCCACCGACTCGGCCACCCTTATTGCCTGGCATGAGCGCATCAACCGTGAATTGGGCCACAACCTGTTGGCAAAAGCAAAGTTCAGCGCATCAGATACGCGCAATAAACGATTCGATGCCTCAATGATGGGTGACGGCGACTGGGACACCTATTGGGCTCCTGGCGATGGCGTTACCGCTGCCGAAATCGAAATTAAAACCAAGAAAGATGTGACACTCAACTGCATGATGCTGCAAGAGTATATCCCTCTGGGGCAACGCGTTAAGGAATTTATCATCGAGTACAAGACTTGCTGTGGCCATTGGGTGCCGGTGATTGTCGATGAAGAAACGACAACCATCGGTTACAAACGTCTTGTGCGCTTTGCCGAGAAGACGGCCAAGGAGTGGCGCGTGCGCATCCTCGACAGCCGTGCATGCCCCTGCATTAATAACATTGAGGGGTTTTATGTTAAGGATTAGGTTTTAACGGCTAGGTACTGAAGACAATAAAGATACTGTTGATATGGAACAAGTGAGTGAACGTGCGTTGTACATCGCCGAGGAGATTGCCAAGCGAACTGCTACTGAACACTACAGATTGGTGATAAACGAAGAACGTGAGGCCTCCATCACGGGGAGCAAAATAGGCGGAAAGCCCTATTGGCCAACTGAAAAAGATTTCCCCAAAGATGATCGAGGAAATAGAATGATATTGCTCATGCAGATCAACTGTGCTGAGGCGGGGTTGAAAGCGCCTCTGCCCGAGCAGGGGATGTTGCAGTGGTTCATCAGCGTGAACCCCGATCGCATGTACGGCTGCCAAGGCAACTATAACGAAGACGGCAGCGGTTTTGCCGTTGTCTACCATGACAAGGTGACCGACGACTCTACCCTGCCTGATGCTCCCACTCATGCCACGGTTGAAGAGATGTTCACCCCCGTCAAACGCGAGATGGCTCTCGACGTGGTGAAAGAAGAAACCGTGATGGGAGTGAATGACGGTCGCTTCAACCGACTGTTCTTTGACATCGTGAAGGAAATCACGGGGGTGGAGCACACCGACAAGATGTGGTATCAATACTTGAGCAATGAAGATTGCCTGTATTTTGAACAGCACCTGGGCATGAAACGTCCACGCCACCAGATGCTGGGATATCCCGTGTTCTCACAAGAGGACGCACGACGTGACATCGCGACACACGACACGCTGCTGTTTCAACTTGATTCGCAATTCTCGGACGTGGACCGCAAGGAACTGGTCATGTGGGGTGACATGGGCAGCGGCTTTATCTTTGTGAACCGTGATGACCTCGTCGCCCGCGATTTCACCCGTCTATACTACTGTTGGGACTGCGGTTAATCATCCATCTGAAATCAACTGTTTATAAAGCAACAACGGGGCGTTAACCCCGTTGTTGCTTTATATCATTTCATCATTCCTTGGGGAGGCGGCGGAAGCCCTCGCCCAAGATCTCATTACTCTCCATGATGTTGACAAACGCATGCGGGTCGATGTGATAAAGCACCGAACGCAGCTTGATCATGTCCGAACGGTCAAGAGTGACGTAGAGCATCTTGCGTTCAGTCCCCTTGTAGAGGCCGCTGCCGGTAATGAGCGTGCCTCCGCGCTTGAGATCGTTGATGATGTAGTCACGAACAGGATCGGGGGTGTCGGTGATGATGAACATCGTCTTGTAGCTCTTCATACCATCAACCACGAGGTCAATCACCTTGCCCTCGATAAAGATGATGATGATGGAGTAGATGGGCAAACGGATGTCACCAAAGGCAACGAGGGTACTCAGCGTAATGATACCGTCAACAATCATGACGAGTGTACCCAGTGAAATCTTGGTGTACTTGTGAATAATCATCGAGATGATGTCTGAACCGCCGCTCGTTGCTCCCGAGCGGAAGATCATGCCGATGGCCAGACCATAAATGATACCAGCAACTACGGTGTTGAGGAAGTAGTCGGGATGAAACCAGCCGCCATGATGGGGAATCTCAACCATCGACTTGATCATCGAGGGATCGGCTGTCGCAGTGATAGCACCGTCACGGATAACAGGATTGTAGCCCCACCAACTCTCGAGAATGAAGGTGAAGGCAAAAATCAAAGCGGTGGAAATAATGGTCTTGACGCCGAACTTTGGGCCCAGAATCCAAGTGCCGATAATGAGCAACGGGATATCCATGCAGATGGCATATAACGAAATCTTCCACGGCCACAACGTGTTGAATACGTTAGACAGACCATAAGTTCCGCCAGGCGCCATCAGGTATGGGTTAACAAACATCACGTCGCCGACAGCGAACAGCAAACTGCCCACCACAAGCAATGTATAAGCGAGGATTTCGCGCCACAATTTTCTTTTAGGGTTAATCTTAATCATTATTCTATCGATTAATTGCCAGTTTATTGTTAGTTAAAACTACTTATCATATTACTCTCGACAGGGCTTTTTTGACGGCTTTCTTCAAGTCATCAGGCCCATTGATTGCGTTGTCGGTAACTTTGTTGGTAAAGAAATGGTTATCGTCATAGGGAGAGGATACATCGATGATACAATCAATCATACAGCCGTTCTCGAGTTCACGACGGTTGTCCTCGGTATATTTCACAAGCAAGGTCTTTTTCAACAGGTCCTCCTTGAGTTCAGGAATGATTTTGAAACCCTTTTTGGCATAGGCTTCAGCGATGATCTCGGCCGGATTCACCGAATTGACACCAGAGAGCAACCCGGTGGGCATGTCAATATAAACATAATCATAAGAATGCTGGAGGCGTTTGTTCATTCCCAATTTGATGACTGAATAACAGCCCGATAACGAAAGGCAGGACATCAACAATACCACAAGCGAAAATCTATGAAACAGTTTCATTGTGAGTTCTTTAAATAATTATTCCTGAAATTTTGTGCAAAGGTACACATTTATTTATATCAAATCCATAAATAAGAGACAGAAAAGCGCGTGACAGTGACATAAGACCATGGGCGAATGACTCACACAGGGCATTATTAAATCGTTTAAAAATATTCATTTTCCCTCACTGATGAGTCTCAATGCCACATCAAGAGCAGACTCGCTATCAACCTGAATATCAGGAAGCACGCCATGGATAGGCGCATGCTTGTCGGCTCCACTATTAATAAATAATTTGTAAGGTAGCCACAGACTCAGTCCAGTATTAGGCAATTCTATTGCCAGGTTATCGCCCGATGAAATCGTCATGCCGCCAGTCTCCTCGCCCACAATCGTACCCATCTTATAATAAGAGAATAATGAAGCAAAATCAGCACCTGCCGAGAATGTGAGGTTACTGTTCAACAAATAGACCTTGCCATGGAATCGGACATCCGGAGAATAAGGAATCTTGAAATCTTCGGAATCAGGGTTGTCTAAAACCATGTTGATGACGGTATCACGGGCGGTAAAAACGCCATTCATATTAAACAGGCGACGGGTGCGGACAGGCTCTGAAATACGCACCAACACTTCGGCCACTCCATTAAATACGCTATCGGTCAAATAACGGCACACTTCATCGCCTGCTTCAGAATTGCCGCCCGTATTATAACGATTATCTATGATAAGGTAACGCACACCGTCGGCATTGGCCTTGGCGAACATATCCTTCAAGAATTCATTCAGTCCATCGGTCACACATTCATTAAAACTGAATAGCAGCGTGGAATCATTGAGCATCTTGCTGGCAAAGGGCGGCCTGATCTGGGAAGGTTCATCAGCATTAGACTTACCATAGGTCTTGAACCACTTGAGCAGACCGACTGATTTCACATCGACGTTCTTTACACCACTTGCTGTTTTTATCTTCATACGATACACGTCGGCAGGCATGTTGTAATTTAGCCATACGTTGAGGATATCAGGTATATTGTCCCGCTCGTTAATCAACGCACAACGGAATCCGTCGCTTTCGCCCGAAACAATTTCCAGTGTCCCTTCCACAATATCGCGGGCTATTTTTTCATTGATCTCCAACAATTCATCGCCTGCCTTGAAAACGCTGCCCTCAATCTCCACATCCTGATCCAAAACCAAACGGTGCGTGCCTGGCTCGACATGGAAAGCCGTGAAATAAGGAAATAATTTCATGTCCTTATGATATAACACCTCGGGAGGGATGACTGACACATGGCCTTCCTTGAACATTGCCATCAGACGTGATGCCTCGTAGTAGATATCAAGGAGAGTAACCTTCTCCTTGGAGGATAACCATTGTTTAGTCTGATTTACAGCGGAATAAAAAACTTCTTTACTTAACTGCCGATAAGGATCAGGGTGGATGCGCTCAATATAGACAACGAGCGAATCAATATCGGCGTTAGCCTGGGCAGGAGTATAAGATTTAGGGTTCAATAACGGCCAAGACAAGACCGTCAAGGCTCCAATGATCAGTGCTATAATCACACCTAGGGAAATCAAAATTCTTTTGATGATGGATCGTTTTTTACCAGAGTTGTTTTTCATAATACCGTTACAATTAGGGATCAGAATATAATTTCTTTGCAAATATACACAATATTCAATACTCGGACAATACAATCCAGCGATTTATCATTCTCTGGATGATTTTTAACTTTGTGCATAAAATAATTGGTTGTTATATCTTAAATGTGGAAATAAAACCTTACCTTTGCAGGAAGACTACTGTTAAAAATTGAAAGATTATGGCAGACAAAACACCTACTCCGCACATCGGCGCCAAATATGGCGAGATTGCACCCACAGTGATTATGGCCGGCGACCCCCTGCGCGCCAAAATGATGGCTGAACGTTATCTGGAAAACCCCAAACTCTACAACGAAGTGCGCGGCATGCTAGGCTACACAGGCATGTACAAAGGTCAGCGCGTTTCGGTACAAGGCCACGGCATGGGTATTCCCTCAATCGGTATTTACTCTTATGAGTTGTTCAACTTCTATGATGTAAAGACCATTATCCGTGTGGGTTCGGCTGGTTCAATGCACCCCGACCTTCACATCGGCGACTTGGTGATGGCGATGGGCGCCTGCACTAACAGCGCCTATGCCATGCAGTTCCACTTGCCCGGCGTCTATGCTCCGATAGCCGACTTCGACCTGCTGCGCTCTGCGGTTGAGAAAGCCGAGGAACTGGGTTACCGTTACAAGGTGGGTAATGTTTATTCATCGGATGTTTTCTACGATGACACCCCCGATACTTCTTGTTGGCAGAAGATGGGCGTCCTTGCCGTTGAGATGGAGGCTCCCGCACTCTACATGAACGCTGCCCGCTGCGGGGCTCGAGCCCTGTGCTTGTGCACCATCAGCGACTCTTTAGTAACCGGAGAGGTGACGACCTCTGAGGAACGCCAGAACAACTTCACCCAGATGATGGACGTCGCCTTCGGCATCATCTAAAAAGAAAGGATTCGTTATGGCTATGCTATCCCGAATCACTGAACTGTTTGAAATTGACTATCCTGTTATTTCAGGCGGTATGGTGTGGTGCAGTGGGTGGGAACTCGCTTCAGCCGTGAGCAATGCCGGCGGCCTGGGATTGATAGGCGCCGGTTCGATGACACCCGACGTGCTGCGCGAACACATTGTCAAGTGCCGAAAAGCGACACCTTACACCTTTGGCGTGAACGTGCCGCTGATGCGTCCCGAGTCAGCAGAACTGATGGAAGTCATTGCCGAGCAAAAAGTCCCCGTGGTGTTCACATCGGCAGGCAGTCCCAAGAAATGGACCGACTGGCTGCACAAGCGAGGCATCAAAGTTGCCCACGTAGTATCTTCATCGGCTTTTGCTGATAAATGCGAAGAAGCGGGCGTGGATGCTGTTGTTGCCGAGGGCTTTGAAGCTGGCGGACACAACGGCAAAGAAGAGACGACCACCATGTGCCTGATCCCCGCTGTGCGCAAGGCCATCAGCCTGCCACTGATTGCTGCTGGCGGCATCGCAACGGGCGACGCCATGCTTGCGGTGGAAGCTATGGGCGCTGACGGTGTCCAAATCGGCACCCTATTTGCCCTCACCAAGGAAAGTTCCGCCCACGAGAATTTCAAGCGATTGTGCCTTAATCTTGATGAGGGCAGCACTCTGCTCCACTTCAGGAAACTCTCACCCACCCGATTGGTGAAAAACGGCTTCCAAACCGCAGTACAGGAGGCCGAGAATCGAGGAGCAACCGAGGACGAATTGCTTGAACTCATCGGCCTCGGTAAGAGCCGCATGGGTATCTTTGAAGGAGATGTCGAAAACGGCGAACTCGAAATCGGTCAAGCTACAAGTTTGCTCAAAGGACGTGAAATAGAATCGGTTGACGTCGTGATGAATCGTTTCGTATACGAATATTATTCAGCGCGCAGACAACTGATAAATCAAGCAATGGAGGAGCAAATCTCAAGGAGATCTTTTTAACTGAATTTATTTAGATAATTACTTTAAAAATATATCATTTATCAACTATGTCACAGTGGTTTGAATGCAAAGTAAAATATGATCGCATGATGGAAAACGGTGTCCTGAAGACCGTTTCAGAACCTTATCTTGTTGATGCCTTGTCATTCACCGAGGCCGAAGCCCGCATCACCGAGAAGATGCAGCCCTACATCAGCGGAGAATTCAAAGTTGACGCTGTGAAACGCGTGAATTTGAGCGACATTTTCTATAATGAGTCGGGTGACCGCTGGTATAAGGTGAAAACCAACTTCATCACCATTGATGAGAAAACAGCCGTCGAGAAACGCACTGCCAGCTATCAACTCGTCCAGGCAAGCGACTTGAAAGGCGCCCTCACCATTTTCTTGGAAGGGATGAAAGACACGATGGCCGATTTTGAAATCGCCTCTATCGTAGAGACCGCCATCATGGATGTTTTTCCCGTTGACTTGAGTGAGACCCGCGCTGACCGCGAGGCGCGCCAGAAGGCCCAGAAATGAAATCAACATATCACCATCATGTCAAACATCAAGGAAAACCTCAACAAGGTAGCCGCTCAACTTCCTGTAGGAGTGAGGCTTGTCGCCGTGTCTAAATTCCATCCTGTCGAAGAATTACAAGAAGCCTATGATGCAGGACAGA
>DAIREJ010000036.1:0-16578 GCA_036795635.1 Sodaliphilus sp. | reverse complement strand
TCTTTTTGCAAACACATGTTTTGCACTCAAGAGAGAAATAGGCAGGCTGAGGTTTTCAATAGGTAACAGCCTGTCCAAAAAAGATGTTTTAAGGTTTACAACTAGTGGCTGCGTCGAGACGACGTGGCCACTTTTCTGTTCCACGGCAGCAGCATTATCGCCTTAAAGAGCAAAAGTTGGAATGTTCCACGAATCATCTGCATTTCATTTAGTTTTGAACAATTCACCGATTTTAACGGACTTTTTTAAGGTTCTTTGCTCAAAAAAATGTTACTTTGCATCCGTGAAACATCGTGCAAGCCGAAAACCATGAAGTTCACTTCAATGGTTGAGGCGCAGCTGATGTTATCAAAACAATGTACAAGCCGAACGCAATGAAAAATTTATTTTCAAATTGCTGAGGCGATGTGTATTTTATAATTTGACGACAATACCCAATGGGAAAAATCATAACTATAGCCAATCAAAAGGGTGGGGTGGGCAAAACCACCACCGCCATCAACCTGGCGGCAGCCTTGGCAACACTTGGACAGCGTGTGCTGCTCATTGACGCCGATCCACAGGCCAACGCCACTTCAGGACTGGGCGTCGAGCAAGACGAAATGTCGGCAACGACCTATGAATGCCTGGTCGATGACTATCCCCTGCGCAGTGCCGCAGTGGATACCTGTGTCGAGGGATTGAAACTCATCGGCTCACGCATCGACCTGGTGGGAGCCGAGTTGGAACTGGTGGAGAAGCAGGGACGCGAACGCGTACTCGGCAACGCCCTCAAGGAAATCGACAACGACTATGACTTCATCATCATCGACTGCAGCCCGTCGTTAGGACTCATCACGGTGAACGCGCTCACCGCAGCCGACGGTGTCATCATCCCGGTGCAGGCCGAGTATTTCGCCCTAGAAGGCATCAGCAAGCTGCTCAACACCATACGCATCATCAAGGGACGCCTCAATGCAGGACTCCGCATAGAGGGCTTCTTGCTCACAATGTATGATGCACGCCTCAGACTCGCCAACGAGATCTTCGAGGAGTTAAAGCGGCACTTCGGCGACATGGTCTTCAACACGGTGATTCCCCGCAACATCCGCATCAGCGAGGCGCCCAGTCACGGGCTACCTGTCATTCTGTATGACCCCGAGTGCCGTGGCACCACAAGCCACATCCAACTCGCCAAGGAACTGATGGAGCGAAATGGTAAATAAACTGACAAACAAGAACTTAACAAAACAACAGGAAACAGATATGAAACGTAATGCACTGGGCAAAGGACTTGACTCGCTCATCTCGATGGACAGCATCCAGACCGAGGGGTCATCGGCCATCAACGAGATTGCCATCAGTCAAATCATGCCTAACCCCACCCAACCGCGACAGAACTTTGACGAGGACGCCCTCGAGGAACTGGCGGCCAGCGTGAGGGAGTTGGGTATCATCCAACCGTTGACGCTGCGCAGCATCGGCGACAACACCTACCAAATTATCTCGGGTGAGAGACGCTACCGTGCCGCCCTGCTCGCTGGACTGAACACGGTGCCCGCCTACATCCGCACCGCCAACGACAGCGAGGTCACCGAGATGGCACTCATCGAGAACATCCAGCGCGAGGACCTGAACGCCATCGAGATAGCGCTCACCCTGCGCAAACTCATCGACCAGTACAGCCTAACGCAGGAACGCCTAAGCGAGCGCATCGGCAAGAAACGCGCTACCATCGCCAACTTCTTGCGCCTGCTCAAGTTGCCAGCCGAGGTGCAACTGGGCCTGCGTGACCACACCGTGGACATGGGACATGCCCGGGCGCTGCTTTCGCTCGATGATCCCAAGCAGCAGCTGAAGCTCTACAACGAGACTGTGAAGAAGGACTTGTCGGTACGTCAAGTGGAGCAACGCGTCAAGCAGATGCAGCAAGCCGCCAATGAGGCACTGCAACCTGCTGAACCTGGAAAAGCCTTGGGCAATAAAGAGCACATCATCCTGCAAAAGCACCTGAGCAAAGCATTCGGTGTACCCGTGAAGTTTGCATGCGACCAGTCCGGTAAAGGAAAAATCACTTTCCCGTTCTCCAACGAGGAAGAATTAGAGAAAATCATCCGCATCTTTGACCAACTGAAAGATGCCTGAACAGAATTGACCTGGTGACTCGACTGGCGACATATCGCAGGTGTTGGCTCAGGCTTGCCGCCGTGTTGTGGCTATGCCTGTCGGGGCAGGGTACCATTGCCCTGGCCCAGGACGTGGTGCCTATCACGGCATCCGACACCATCACCACAGCCAAGTCTCAGCCAGGTCTCATCGGCCATCGCGAAAGGCGCGCCGTCACACTGCCCGACACTGTCACCGCCAACAATGCCCATCCTGTGAGGGTGGTCAATGCGGCGGGCGATACCATCACGTTTGCCTCGTTAGATTCCATCAGGGGTATTGAGGGTCTGGAAATCCTCACCGACACCACTAGGACAGTGCCCACGGTCACCGCCAACGTTTTCAATCCCGACCCGCAACGGGCGTTATGGTTGTCGGCGTTGTGTCCCGGACTGGGGCAGATTTACAACCGCCGCTACTGGAAACTGCCCATTGTGGTGGGCGCTTTTGTGGGACTTAGCTATGGCGCATCGTGGAACAACCGCATGTATAAGGATTATTCCAAGGCCTATCGCGACGTGATGGACGATGACCCGGACACCCGCAGTTACATGGACTTCTTCCCGCCGACGGTGCAGGAGAGTGACCTCAGTGCAGCATGGCTAGAAAAGGCGATGAAGAACAAACGGGACTACTACAGGCGCTACCGTGAGATTTGCGTCATCTCCATGGTCGGTGTCTATCTCCTCAACATCGTGGATGCCTATGTGGACGCTTCGCTCGCCCATTTCGACATTTCACCCGACCTGACGCTCAACGTGGCGCCTGCCGCCATCGACAACCCGCTCACTGGTGGTCGCTTACCCTCGTTGGGTGTTCAATGCGCCATCAGTTTTTAATGAACAGAACAAAAAATACAAAACAGATATGACAAGACAGCGACTCTTTACTTTGCTTCTCATGGCCACAGTGATGGCTTCGATGATGTTTGCTGCCCAACGGCAGAAGAACAACATCCTCTCTCTCAAGAACTCCATTACCGACGATGATATCGTCTTCCCCGAGAGTTTTGACGCCGACGTTCACCAGTTGATGACCAACTGGTACCTCCAGAACTATACCGTGCTGGACGCCGATGTCGAGAACAAGTCACATGGCGAGGTGAACGAGGAAACCTACATCCGCCGCCTGGCAGCCATTCCTTCGGTCATCGAGATGCCTTACAATCAGATTGTGCGCAAGCACATCGAACGCTACGTTTACCGCAGCCGCACCCTCGTCGAGGAAATGCTGGGCATGAGCCTCTACTACATGCCCATCTTTGAGCAGGCCCTTGAAAAAGAAGGGCTGCCGCTCGAACTCAAGTATCTGCCCATCGTCGAGAGCGCCCTTGATCCCAATGCGGTGTCCAGAGTGGGAGCAGCCGGACTGTGGCAATTCATGATTGGCACTGGTAAAGGACTGGGACTGGAAGTCAACTCGCTCGTCGATGAGCGCCGCGACCCTTACCGCTCCAGCGCGATGGCTGCCAAGTACTTGAAGAACCTGTACCAAATCTACAATGATTGGTCACTGGCCATCGCCGCCTATAACTGCGGCCCTGGCAATGTCAACAAGGCCCTGCACCGCAATGGCGGCACAGGCGACTTCTGGGACATTTATGAATACTTGCCCAGGGAAACCCGCGGTTATGTCCCCGCATTCATCGCTGCCAACTATGCGATGACCTACTACAAGCAGCACAACATCAGCCCGTCGCTGGCCAGCAAGCCGCTCATCACCGACACCGTGAGTGTGAACCGTCGCATCCATTTCGCACAGATCTCCGAGGTGCTCAACATCCCCATCGAGGAAATCCGCACCTTCAACCCGCAGTACCGTGCCGACGTGATTCCGGGCGATAACCATCCCTACACGCTCGTGCTGCCTTCACAGCAGATCTACAGCTTCATCATGAGCGAGGACAGCATCGACAACTACCGCGATGACCTGTATGCCCATCGCGAAGTGGTGGAGCCGGGAGGACAGACGATGACCGCCGACGAATACATCAACGGTGAAGGCCACACCGACCAGACGAGGACAATCATCCACAAGGTGGAACGCGGCGAGACGCTGTCATCGATCGCCTCAAAATATGGCATGACACCTGGCGAACTGATGTCGCTGAACAACATGAGCAGCGAACGCGTGCGTCGGGGCGATAACCTCAAGGTCAGGGCCTACAGCAATGTTGCCAGCGCCGACAATGAGGACTTGCAGCCCACCGAACAGAGCCAGAATTCACAAGCCGACGAAGACCTGGCCATGAGCGATGCCGCCAGGGAGCAGGCACAGTTCGACGAGGTGAAGGACATCGAGCGCAAAGCCGCCGAGAAGTCCCCCTACAAGGGGTCCTACACCGTCAATGTGGATAACATGGACTCCCAAAAGAGCAAGAAGACTGAAACCCGCAGCGATGACCAGACCAACAGGCAACGTGCCTCCAAAACCAACGCTTCAAACTGGCGTAACCGCAATTCAAAGTACAGCGAAAAGGAAAGCCACAGTGCCAAGAACAGCAAGGGCAAGGAGAGCACCCGCAGCTCCAAGAGCAGCAAGAAACAACACAAGCCCAAGCAGCCCAGCGAGGTAACCGTTCAAAAGGGCGAATCCCTCACCAAGATTGCCGAGAAGACGGGTGTGTCGGTCAACGACCTCAAGCGTGCCAACAACATCGACGACGGCAACAAGATCAAGGCTGGCGAGAAAATTAAGGTTCCCACCAAGGAAGAAGCCAAACAAGCCGCAGCTGCCGAGAAGAAAGGCGGCAAGTCGTCTAAGTCAAGTAAATCATCAGGAAACAGCAAGGCCGGCAAGTCTTCAAGCAAGAGCGGTTCAAGCAAGTCAAGCGGAAAATCAAGCGGCAAGAAATCCAAAAAGAAATAACCGCCGCCAGGCGACAACACATCATTGCAGGTCTGCCGTCAAGTCCACGATCACCTCGCGGGCGATGAGCAGGCCTGCTGCAGCAGGTACAAAGGCGTTGCTCCCCGGCTGCTTCTTGCCATCGACATACACGGGCACATCGGGATTGAATCGCGGTTCCTCCTCGCTATAGACACATTTGAAATGGTGGATGCCCTCGCGGTGCAGCAACTTGCGCAGCATGCGGGCCAGCGGGTCGATGCGCGTCGCGTCAAAATCTGCCACACGAAACGCCATCGGGTCCATCTTGTAGGCAGCGCCCATTGAGCAGATGTGCGGCACACCCAAGCGCAGGCAGCGGCGCGCGATTTCCATCTTGGCCGTAATAGTGTCCAGGCTGTCAACCACATAGTCAAAACTGGCCATATCAATCTCATCGGCATTTTCAGGCAAGTAGAACTGCTTGTGAGTCATCACCTTGCATTCAGGATTGATGTCGAGCACGCGCTCGGCAGCCACATCCACCTTAGCACGGCCGATGGTGCTGTGCAAGGCGAAAATCTGGCGGTTGATGTTCGTCACGCTCACCTCATCATTATCAATCAGGTCAAGCGCACCCACACCACTGCGGGCCAACGCCTCAACGACATAGCCGCCCACACCGCCGATGCCAAACACTGCCACACGGCATTGCGACAACCGCTCCATCGCGGCGTCTCCCAACATCAACGCAGTGCGCGCAAACGGCGACTCTGTCTTCTTCTCGTCCATCACTCCTTAGGCTTTACAACCTGCAAAAATAATAAAAAACACGGTACTTTCAACCCGTCACAATAAATAAAGGAGCTGAACGGATGTGTCCAGCTCCTTTTCTTGTGGTTGCCTTGCCCGGACTCGAACCAGGAAATGCGGCACCAAAAACCGTTGTGTTACCATTACACTACAAGGCAATCCTTCATCGTTTGAACAGTTGCCTGCTGCAAACGCGGTGCAAAATTAGTGCTTTTTTTTGAATTACAATCTTTTTACCAATTTTTTTGCTGATTTTTACATCAATCTGCTTGTCAGTAGATGATTTCCGTCAGGCGGGGATCGCTGTCGTTGCAGGTCGTGTAGCCGTCGGCAATGGTGAGTGTGCCGTCAACGTCAAGGGCTTTTCCATGCAAGGCACAGCTATAGAACGAGCCGCCCTGGATGGTGCAGTCGGTGTCGCATTTCACGCCCTTGGGAGCCACTGTCGTCTGCTCGCCGGTGACCACCACATTCAACTCGCCGCCCTTGAACAGGAACGGCTGTGACGCATTGATGCCTTTGGCATCATTGCCGGTACTCTTGATGTTGAGCGTGCCGCCAGACATTGTGATGTTATAGTCGGCTTTCACGCCGGCACAGCCTGTGGTAGTGCCATCTTCTTCAACACGTGTGGTGCCGGTGTTGATGATGGTGGTGCGACCACCGGTGATATTGACGATACTGTCGCAGTTGATGCCCTTGGCACCGTCGGCAGCAATCTCCATGTTGATGACACCGCCCTTGATGTGGACATAGTCCTTGGCCTTGATACCGTGCCCGCTGGTGCTGTTGAGGTAGAGTTGGCAACCGGGACGCACCAGGATGTAGTCGTCGCTGGCCATGCAGTGTTTACCCACGCTGTAGATGTTGAGTCGGCCCTTGCCACTCACAAGGATCTGGCCCTCGCTGAAGACGGTCGCCTTCTGGTCCTCCTCGCCCGACATCACATAGGTCTCACCATCGCACAGGGTGTTTTCGGTTCCTGCGTTAACCACAAGATAGAACGATTTGCCGCACTGGTTGTTGATAGCGGCACCGGTGGGATTGGTGATGTTGACGCCATTGAGCTGCACCTGGAACTTGCGGTCGCTGTAGAACTTGAGCGACCCGTTGTCGGTCGTTCCCGAAACGATGTAGCGCACCCGCTTGCTGGCACTGGAAATCGTGACATGCGCACCCTCGACCGTGGCGATGATGGAACTGTTGGTGCCCGCCACCGTAGCCGACTCGCCGTCAAAGGTAATCCTCACCGTGGTGGACCAGGAGGTGTTCTCGACATAGTCACCGTAATCCACGGCATCCTCATCATCCTGGATGACCTCGGCAGGTTCGGTCAATGCGCTGAAGTCCAAGTCAATATCCTTGGGGATAATCTCATCTTCGGTCGTGCCGTGCAGGATGATCTCAATCACCGCATTCACGTCGCTGATGTTTACCTCGCCGTCACCATTCACGTCGCCAGCGGCATCAGTGCCACCGCTCAAGATGATACTGATCACGTTGTTCACGTCGCTGATGTTCACCTCACCGTCGGCATTCACGTCGCCTTTCATGGCATGGGCGCCAAAGGCGATTCCCATGACCAAAAGCGCCAATAGTATTCTTTTCATTGCTGATTAATTTGAAATCAATTGTATTTA
Organism: Sodaliphilus sp.; assembly: GCA_036795635.1. Lineage (GTDB taxonomy): Bacteria > Bacteroidota > Bacteroidia > Bacteroidales > Muribaculaceae > Sodaliphilus. Next base: position 9,154 of record DAIREJ010000036.1, on the reverse strand, counting down.
ATAGGCTATCACCAGTGCTTTGGCTGTCTTCTTGTAGGTGTGATAGCCGGTGGCAACACTGGTGGTCCCTGACACTTCGAGCGGATCACTGCGACGGCTGTAGGTGTAGAAATAGCCACCGCCGATGGCGAAGCTGCCGTCCACCTTCACGCCCTTGGGCTTTTTGTCCTCCTTGGTGCCCGTGGCTACTGCCTGGAACGAGCCGCCCAGGATAATGACGTCCTGCTTGGCATTGAGTCCCTTGCCGCCGTCACCCGTGGCCTTGAGTCGGATGTCGCCGCCGTTGACAGTCAGCAACGTGTCGCAGACCAGTGCTGCACATGCCGTGGTGTCGGCATCACCGTCCTCGGTGGCACCGATGCGACAGTCACCGTGGCTGATGGCCACCAGGCGTCCACCGTTGATCTGCATGGCACCCTCGCTGCGCACACCCTTGGCACCCAAGCCCTTGGTTTCCACATTGATGGCTCCGCCATCGATGATAATGCCATCGTTGGCTCGCAGGCCGTCCAGGGCATTGCTATCGATGTAGAGCTGCACACCAGGCCGGATGCGGATGTAGTCATCGCTGCGGATGCCGCCGCGACCCACAGCAAAGACTTCAAGTTTGCCCTTGCCGCTCAATATAATCTGTCCCTCGCTGAAGAGGGCCGCCTTCTGGTCCTCCTCGTCAACCATGACATAGTCGGCACCGTCTTGCAAGTGGTTGACCGTGCCCTCGGCGAGCACGACATACATCGTCTTGCTGCCCTGATTGTTGATGGCAGCGCCATTGGGATTGGTGATATCGGCACCATTGAGCAGGATCTGGAAACGCTTGTCGCCGTAGAAATTCAGGGAGCCGTTAGATGTGAATCCGCTGACAACAAACTTCACCGGTCCCGACATGTTCAATACCGTGACGTGGTCACCATCGGTCTGAACCGTCACCCCGGGCACCGTGCCAGTGATGGAAACTCCATCGCCGCCGTAGTTGATGTTGATGACCTTGCTCCAGGAAGTATTCTCCACATAGTCGTTGTAAGCCGGATCGTCTTCGTCGGTGACGGGGACATCAGCCGGCTCGGTCAAAGAGCTGAAGTCCAACTCGATTGCGGCAGGTTCCTCCAGATATTCGGCAATGATGTCGTCCATGTCGGTGTCATCGCTCACACACGAGGTCATGGCAATAGCCGCCAATGACGCCAGCACGATATATTGTAATTTTCTCATCTCGCTTTTCATCTTTTAGAACTTGTAATTGTAGCCCAGACCCAGCATGTGGATATTAGGCTCATCACTGCTGCCACTTACCTGATAGCGGTAATAGACTTTGAATTCATGTTTCTTCTTGACACTGTGACTCACACCCACGATGAAGCGCGTCTTTTCCAAGTCGCGCGTCGCGTGGAACTCCACGCTGGCAAACGGGTCAAACTTGCACTTGGGAATGTCCCACTCGGCCTGCAGACGGCTGCGCAGCACATTTTTCCCCTTGGCATGCACCAGGTGGTCTTCCCACATCGCCTCGTCGAAGTCAAAATTGTCGATGGTTTTCGCGGGGCGATAGGTGTACTGCCAGCGCTCACGCAGGCTGAGCTCCACTCGCTTCACCTTGTAACTCGCCGTGAGCGACACATTGAAGCGATGGCGCAACCCCCAGTAGCTGGGGCGCCAGTTATTGTAGCTCACGCCGTCGTCCTGATAGGTGATTTTTTCACGATTGTTATCGATAAGCAAGGTGTAGCCCGCACTCGCCTTGAGCCATGGCAAGAGTTTGTAGCTCACGTCTGCGCCCAACCCCACACGGTCAGCCGTACGGAAGTTGTTGCGGGAGCGAAATTCTGCTTCAAAGCCAGCGCTCAGTTTCTTGGAAAACTTGTGGGACGCCTCTATAGTAGCCACTAATCCGGCATCATCGGCAAGCGACAATGTCGGAGTCTGTAGGGCGCACAACAGCAGTAAGAGTCCCGCTAATTGTTTTCTTTTACTTCTTGCCATTCGTACTTGGGAATTTTTAACGTGTTATTGATGTGGCTGCCGCCGCCTCCGTCGTTCTCATATTCAATCTTGAGCACAGCGGTGTCCTTGAGGAAGTCAATCGAGCCGACGCTCACCTTGTGAATATTCAGGCCTGTGCGCTTGTGCAGGTCCTCAAGCAACTCTTCCCGGCGTTCAGGAGTGATAAGTTCGATGCGGTCATACAGTATCAGTTTGCTCGCCAGATTGGCCCGCAGCACAAAGGTCTCGAACAACCAGATGAGCAAGGCAATCGACAAGTTGGGAATCAGCAATTCGATGACACTCAGCGAGTCGGCAAGCGCATTGATGACCGAGAGGCTGATGACACCGAACATATAGGACATCTCGCGCACGGGTATCGTCTCGGTGCGGTATCGCAGCACGCCGAAGATGGCGAACAGACCCAACGCGAAGCCGATCTTCACCTTGACGCTGCCCAGCAGATAAATCAGGAAAAATATGCTCACACTCAACAAGACGAGCGTGAAGAAATAGTCGCGGCGGTGTGTCTTGCGATAGTACAAGAAATAGACAATGATGAAAAGCACCACCAAGAAGAAACCGAAGCGTATCAACATCTCGGTGACTCCCGCGGCGTCAAACCACCTGAAACCGGCGGTGGCTTTGGTGACCTCTTGAACGACATCGGCGCCGTCCTCAAGGGCTGATAAATCCTGTAAATAGTTCATAATACTTAGCAGTGTAGTTAATGTGATGTTGTAAATCATGATAATGGCATTCTCGACAGCAGACGCTCGACCAGACGCAAACGCTCCTTGAAGTTGTTGCGCTTCAGCGACGGGTTGGTCAAAGCCGACCCCATGCAGTATTTACTGAAACCGTTCGGCTTGATGCGCAATTCACGCAACATTCCCAAGATGGGGGAGGGTTGCAGGCCATCGCGCTTCAGTTCAATAATCGCCAGACCTGTCAAGTCAACGTCTTTGCCAGTGACCAGATTATGGACCCGTAGGTCGGTATCAATGGTCAAACGCTCGGTCTTGGCCTTGTTCACCAGCGTGACACGATGGAAATTGTTCTCCAAATGCTCACTCAGGATAGTCGGGTCATAGCGCAAATGCTTGCGCAGGAACTCATCATAGGCCACATACTGCCCATCCTGGCGCAGGAAACGGATGCCGTGATCGGGGTGACGGGGGTCAAAACCCACCATGTCAACGCGTTTCTTCTTGGTGCGTCCATGGTTGTTCTTGGTTTTCACCTCCAGGAAGTTAAGCCCCGTGTCAACGTAGGAACGGATGCGCAATTTCTGACGACCCGCATGCCCGTTCTGGTGAACGATATACATATTATTGTCGGGTGTGTCAAAATAGGCGGTATAGTAAAGAGCGTTGCGCACACCGTCAATCTCCTGAATGCGATAGTCATCTTTGGCAAGCATCAACAGCAATTTGAGCCGGTCAACCGTAGTGACAAACTTGGTGTCGGTGCGGTTCATCAGCTTGATGCCGCTCATCTCATTGAGCGAAATCGGGCTATATGTCCTGATGATGCTTTCCATTTTTCAGCGTGCAAATATATATCTCTTTAACGCAAATGAAACAGCTGAATTGTGATATTTTAGCCTCTTTTCAACAAATAATAACTATTCATCAGCAAAACTTTACGTTTCAGAACTCCCGTATTCCGCAAGAAAGAGCACACTGCCATGAAACACATGACAGTTTACTCTTTGTTGACTATCTATAACCTATTTCCTGCCAGCAGATCAGACGATACTTCATCAATTTATGGGAGCCATGTCGAAGCCCAGACGGACACCATCGAACTGCTTGCTCAAGTCGCTTACCGTCTGCAAGGTGCTGTTTCCACTCACGGCGGCAACGGCCTGCAACACCTTCAACAGGTTCTTGCTCTCAAAAGTGAAGGCAAGACCCTGAGTTGTGCGAGTCACATACATGTTGGTACTCAACAGCATGGTTTTCAACTTGATGGTCGATGTTGAGGGATCATAGGTGTAGGTGCCACTCACGGGAATACCTTTGACATAGGCTTGGAACTGATGCTCCTGAGTGAACTGGAACTGCGTATTCTGTGAACTGATGCCCAAGGTGTTGTAAACAGGCATTAATTTCTCCTTACAGGTCTCGGCTGCAACAGCACCACCAGCCTTGGCAAGCAGGTTCTCGCTGGTGAAAGCGCAACCGGGTTGGGTATAATACCATGCGCCATACAGGTCGGCCTCATTAATCTTGACACTACCGATGACCAGGTTCAGCAAACCGTCAACCGAGTTGCCGCCCAGATTGCCCAAGACACCACCCAAGACACCACCCAGGATATCTCCCAGACCGCCGCCCGATGCTCCGTTACCTGTCGTGTCACCTCCCAAGCCACCGAGCAAACCAGTACCACATCCTGTGGTAAGCAACATCACTGCGGCTAAGATTGTACAATAAACCTTCTTCATAATTCCAATCGTTTTGAGGTTAATATATGTTCTTTTGGCGCAAAAATAATTAATTAATGAGAAAAAACAACGTTTTTCCCTGAAAAAAGCGACAAAATGGGAAAAGCCTGGGTTGTTTTTGAGAAAAAAGGATTTTTTACTACTTTTGCAACTGACAACACGAATAAAACCCACAGCGCAATGATCACCAACACCGGCTTAAACGAGTTAAAAGACATCATGGCCTATCTGGACAAGACCCCTTACTGCGTGACCCGCAAACAACTGTATAACGCAGCGGAACTCTATGAGGGTTTTAATCTGAATGACGAGGACAGTTACTGCAACTGCTTTGACGGCAAGGTCTATCAGTACTATAACTACACCGGCAACCAAGAAGCCAGCGTTTATGAGAAACTGGCGCGCAACCTGCACGACCATGGCATCCATGCAGCATTGACCGAGTTTTTCGAGGAGCATGACCCCCACCGTTGCGTGGGCATCATGGGCGGGCACACCCTGCTCAGGACCGACAAGATGTTCCGTGACATCGCCCGCTTGAGCAAGCGCCTCACCGAGGAAGGTTTCGTCATGCTGAGTGGGGGAGGGCCGGGCGCTATGGAGGCGACCCACCTGGGTGCATGGATGGCAGGGCGCACCGCAAGTGAACTCAACGACGCGCTCAAGATGCTCATGCACGCGCCATCGTTCAAGGATGCCGATTGGCTGTGCTCGGCATTCAGGGTCATTAAGAAATATCCGCAAGACCATTTCGAGAGCTTGGGCATTCCCACATGGCTCTACGGGCACGAACCATCAACGCCGTTTGCCACACACATCGCCAAATTCTTTGAGAACAGCGTGCGCGAGGACAATATCCTCACATTGGCCTATGGCGGGCTCATCTACACCCCAGGCAGCGCAGGCACCATGCAGGAGATTTTCCAGGAAGCGGTCCAGAACCACTACCTCTCCTTCGGCTTCGCCAGCCCCATGATCTTCTTGGGGAAACAGTTCTGGACCGAGGAATTACCTGTCTATCCGCTGCTTGAACAACTCATGAGCAGCGGCAAGTACAAGAACTTGCTGCTCACCATCACCGATGACCTCGACGAGATTGTCACGGTCATCAAAGATTTCCACAAGAGCAGTACTACAAAACAATAGCGCTGATTTCACACCAGCAATTCACCCTCGGCGACAATACAAGCGCTGCCGCCCACCCAGATGCAGCCGTCGAGCTGCAACATTGTGGCTACAACCGAGGGCCTACCCATCGCCTCGCCCTGCAGAAAACGGCCTGTGGTGGGCGCACTAATGAGTCCATGATGATGCAGATAATGGGTCAGCGCGGCATTGGCTGTGCCTGTTGCCGACTCCTCGGGGATGCCATACAAGGGACCGAAATTACGGACATGGGCGGTGTAACCGTCATCACTCAACGCAAAGGCATGCACTCCAGTCACCTCCAATTCTCGACTCAAGTCACTCAAGGCGTCCATGTCGGGTGCGAGCGCGTTAAGATCGTCCACGGTAGGCATGGGCATCATGATGTCAGGTAAACCGGTCGATACGATTTCTATCGGCATATCAGGCCAACCGGGCATTGTGGTGCCCACCATGATGCGATGCAGGCGCGCTGCATCAACTTGCCTATCAATCACGCGGGGTGTAGCCATCTGCATCATCACCATTTCTCCAATCTTCACCTTTAGGTCGCCGGCCAGCGTGTGGTTCATGCACAAATCGCCGTCTTGCAAAGTGCCCTTTTGGCACAATGTCCCGAAGGTGGCGATAGTCGCATGACCGCACAGGTCCACCTCGCCAGCAGGCGTAAAATAGCGCACGGTAAACTCGGCAGGACCATTCCGTTGCACAAATGCCGTCTCGCTGTAGCGCAACTCGGCAGCCACCTGCTGCATCAACCGCTCGCTCGGGAAACCGCCGTCAAGGAGCACTACACCCGCGGGATTCCCTCCGAAGGGCTCACTTGTGAACGCATCAACAATAAAGTATTTCATCGCTACTCAACAATGATTGTTTTGGTCGTGAAATTGGAATAGACGATGATCTGGACACCCTTCTCATCCTCGCTCACAGGCAGGCCCTGCAGATTGTAGCGTGCCACCTCCACAGCCTCCTGGCCGTCAGCTGTGACATGCGGGATAGCTTCAGGGTCTAACGCTAGGCGTGACAGCAAAATCACCTCGCACTCGGCCGAACAGCTCATCTGGTCAACAACAAACCCTTCCTTGGCCAGCAGGTTCAAAACCTTGCCCACCGTCATGGCCTCGCTGCCATAGCTGTCGTAATGCGTCTTGATGCCCACAGGAACATCGCCTGTCAAATAAATCTCCTGATAGATAGATGAATAGATGTGGTCGGCCACCACGTTCACATAACTTTTCTGCCCCAAGGCAGCGCCAACGCAGCCCATTAGAGCCACCATGCAAATCAATATCCTCTTCATAATCTTTTCATTTTTATATCACAGTGCAAAGATAATGAAGATTTCACGAACATTTTATCCAGCAATGCCAATTAAACTGATGATAACCGGAAATAATTGACCTCACCGAGTTCAAAACTCGCAACAATGGCAGGAAGGGTAGGGTTAGTTGATGGCAGCTTTGACTTGGGCAGCGTGACTGCGGGAAACTGGAAGTGACTCGTTGCAATGCTTGATAACTAGTTGCATGGCGCCAGCCCGTGACACAATCTGCTCCACTTGAGCAAGGTTGACCAGGAAAGCACGGTGACAGCGCACAATCATGGGATAGTCACGCAGGTCTTCTTCCATCTGCTTGGAGGTGGCGCGCAACATGTCGGCTCGCACTTGCCCGTCTTGCAAATGATAGACTTTCACATAGTTACCCACAGCCTCGACATACAGCAAATCGGCAATCTGCAGTGAAACGGAGTCGCTGGTCGTTCCCGTGAGGGTGATGCCCGATGGGGGCGTTGAGCCACTCTGCGGCACGGTTGACTCGTCGGTGGGAACAGCAGCTGCCGCCAGTGCTCGTTTCTCGGCATCTTGCTGCAACTGTTGCAAGCGCTCGTTGAGCAGCCGCGTTTCCTCAAGCTCGGCAGCCAGATAACGACTGCGATACTTAAAGCGCCAATACAACCCGATGGCAAAAGAGCAGAACGCGATGATGAGCAATGTTTCCAGGAAATTGCTTACAGATAACGAATTCCCCGGCAAACGGTCGCTGAGCACAAAGTGGCGATAGACGCATATCGCCAAAGCGATGAGGGGTGTGTTGATGAGTTGGAACCACAGGTTGCGGCTGATGATGTAGTCAACACCCTGCTCAAGCGAACGCGGCTTGTTAATGATGTACTTCAAGATCCCCTCGGTGAGCAGACACACGCCGAGACCCAGTCCCCATATCGCCAACAGGTGAACATAGGTTTCCCATTGCCGGGCCTGTAGCCCGAAGGGTTTGAAAACGGCTAATGCCAGCACCGTGAAAGCGATGCTGATGAGGCGCACCCGCAAAGTCTCTTTACGTTCGTTATTCATCTCACCGACAAAAGTAGTCCAAATCGTGCACACGACCAAGCCATTGGTCACAATTATGCATTTTATCCCTCATGGTATGCCATTCGTCACAATAGCCTGCAGAATATCCCAGAAACTTGCACAAATGGCCTGATGGCCGGAACTTTGCACCATCAATCATTGAAACCACGCGGCCAAACCGGGTCGCACAAAACAAAAATGTTATGACTAGAAGAACAATCATCGGAATCATTTTTATCGTGGCAGCCTTGTTGAAGTTGGCCGACATGTGGGGCATCGTTCATCTCGATCTGGAGCAACCCTGGACGCAGTATTTTGGTCCTGTGCTCCTGCTTTACATCGGCTGTGAACTCGTCATCTACAGTTACACGAAGAATCCGTCACAGTGGCTCCAGCGCCCCCTGCCGCTTGGCGAGGACGGCAAACGCATCTGTTGCAATGTGCGATTCGGCGGTGATGAGTATGTCTATAACGGTGAAACGTTCCATGGGGCACGGCTTGACGCTTTTTGCGGCGGTTTGCGGCTGGATCTTCGCAAGGCCGTCATCAACGAGGACGAGGAAATCGACATACACACTTTCCTCGGCGGGGTGGAACTGCTGATCCCCGAAAATGTCAATGTGGTCGTGCACAGCCACAGTTTCATCGGCGGTGTCGGTAACGAGACCGTGGCACGTCCCGAAAAAGAGGCCCACACCATTCATATCACCGCCAGCAACTTTTTGGGCGGTGTGAGTGTCAAACATCAATAAGAACAACGAAGATGGTTTCAGTAATATTAATAACTATAGCATTCGTAATTATGATTATGAAACACGTGAATATCAGAATATTAGCTGCAGTAGCAGCATTGATGACAACGATGGTCGCTTTTGGTAAAGCCCCTGACTTGAACGGAAAGGTGTTAGACGAGAAGGGCGAGCCGATGCCCTTTGTAAATGTGGTGATGTTGTCGCTGCCCGACTCGGCCTTCGTGCAGGGAGCGATGACCGATGACCAAGGCGTGTTCCAGATTGTGACAGCCAAGGATGGTGCCCTGCTCAAGGTGTCATGCGTCGGCTATCAGACACAATACCTGAAAGCCACTCCTGGCATCACCATTCAAATGAAAGAAGATGCGTTGCTGCTGGGCGAGGTGGTCGTGAAGAGTCAGTTGCCCAAAACCCGCGTCAAGGGCGAAGCCATGCGCACCACTGTCGAAGGGACCATCCTTGAGA
>DAIREJ010000035.1:0-16662 GCA_036795635.1 Sodaliphilus sp. | reverse complement strand
AAGTGCGATCGGGGTGTAGCTCAGTCCGGTTAGAGTACGCGTCTGGGGGGCGTGGGGTCGCTAGTTCGAATCTAGTCACCCCGACATCGCAAAAAGTGCTGATAGTCCATGATTATCAGCACTTTTTTAATTTCTTGCAAGCGTTAAACTCAAGTTCCGATATGAAGAAGTTAGTTGTGACAATGGTGTGTGCGCTCGCGGTGGCTTTGCCCAGTTTGGCGCAGTCATGGCTGGGTGGTGACATCTCGATGATGACAGCCAATGCCCGCAATGGCGTGATTTACAAGGACTCGTGTGGTGTTACCGTCGATCCCTATGATCTTTTCAGGCAGCAAGGGTGGAACATGATGCGTGTTCGTTTGTTCGTGGATCCACAGAATGCTCCGGGTAGCCATCATGACCAGGGCGTGTGCCAGGATCTTGACTATGTCATTGACCTGTGCAGGACTATTAAGGCGCGTGGTTTTGAGGTGATGCTCGATTTCCATTACAGCGACACGTGGGCTGATCCCGCCAAGCAATTCACGCCCAAGCGATGGGAAGGAATTGATGCCAAGGTGCTAGCCGACAGCATTTATCGTTATACCCGTCATTGCCTGTCAACAATGAAGGCAGCTGGCGTAGAGCCCGCAACGATTCAGGTGGGTAACGAGATTACCTTTGGCATGGACTGGCCCATTGGGCGTGTAGACCCGATGAAAGACGAAAACTGGGATGTCTTCACCCGCCTGTTGAAAGCAGGTTGCCGCGCTTGTCGTGAAGTGTGTCCCGCTGCAGGCATCATCATCCACACTGAGAAAGCTGGCGTGTGGGAGATGACGCGCAACTACTATGACCGCTTGGCGGCGGCAGGCGTGGACTATGACATCATCGGCTTGAGTTACTATCCCATGTGGCACGGTACCATTCCCAATCTGGGGCGGACGCTTGACCTGCTAGCGGAGCGTTACCCCGACACACCCGTGATGATTGTCGAGTCAGCCTATTATTATCTGCATGATGGTGTGAATCGTGGCGAAGAGGATTTTTCAGAATGTCTGCCCGGCACCATAGAGGGGCAACGTGAGTTTACAGCTCAGTTAGTTAGCGAGTTAAACCGCCATGATAATGTGACGGGACTCTTCTGGTGGTATCCCGAAGAAAGCCTTTACGGCACCCGCTTTGAGGGTAGCCGTTGGGGCCTGAACCGTGGACTGTTCAACAGCGCCAACGGCCAAGCCTTGCCCGCCCTCTACGAGATGGCTCGTTTCAAGCGATAGGTTCATCATGATAGCCTTTAAATCAAAATACAATGAAAAAGAGTAAATCCATCGGCATCCTGTGTGCCATTTTGTCGGCTGTGTGCTATGGCACAAACCCGTTCGGTGCTTTGCCGCTCTATCAGGAAGGAGTGAACACCGCCACGGTGCTGGCCCATCGTTTTGGCCTGGCCGTCATTCTTCTTGCCGTCGTGATGCTCATCAAGCGTGAGAATTTCAAGGTGAATCGTCACGAATTCAAGGTTTTGTCCTCGCTCGGCATCCTGTTTGCAGCCTCAAGCATCACCTATTACCAGAGTTTCCACTTCATGGATGCGGGCATCGCCTCGACCATCCTGTTTGTCTATCCCGTGATGGTCGCAGTGATCATGGCGCTCTTTTTCAAGGAGCGCGTGACGGCAATGACGGTTGTTGCCATCGTGATGTCGCTCGTCGGTATTGGTCTACTCTACAAGGGTGAGACAGGGGCCTCTTTGAGTGCGATTGGCATTGTCTTGTGCATTCTCTCTTCGTTGGCCTATGCCATCTACATCATTGTGGTCAATCAGTCGAGCATCCAGATGTCATCCTTCAAGGTCACATTCTACGCGATGCTGGTGTGTGAAATCACGTTAATCCTTTATTCTTTCACCTCGCCCGATCTTTACCTTCATGCCTTGCCCTCGCCTCGGGCTTGGTCATTCGCCGTCTGGCTGAGTATCGTGCCCACCATCCTCTCCCTGGTGTTCATGACAGTGGCTGTGCATCATGTGGGTGCTACGCCCACTGCAATCCTGGGCGCTTTGGAACCGCTCACAGCGGTGACTATTGGTGTGGTGGTTTTCGGTGAGCTATTGACGCCGCGACTCATCGTCGGCATCCTCTTCATCCTCTTTGCCGTGATGCTGGTCGTTCTGGGCAAGGACCTGCACTTGCGCGGCATTGCCCACGCCGTTTCCCGCCTCTGGCACTGGAAATGACGACAATGGCTTAAAAATCAAATATCGGTTTACACGCCCAGCAGGTCGCGCAAGATGTCGAGGGCTGCGGAGACTTCATCGTCGATGACAGTCTGGTCGATGCGGTAATCACCTATAGCAGTTAGAAGGGTGCAGGTGATTTCGCCGTCGCGGCTTTTTTTGTCATGCCGCATCAGTTCCAGCAACTCGTCATAGTCATCGCAGGTGAAGGGAAAATCTTGGTAATTGTCTCTCACAAAAGCGCCCAAGCGATACACATCCTCGCTGGGGAATTGCAGTTTGATGTGTGATAGCACGGCCTCGGTGACTAAGCCCCAAGCCACGGCAAAGCCGTGCGGCACAGGCTTGTCCCGTCGCATCGCCAGGCTCTCGAATGCGTGTCCCACGGTATGCCCTAAGTTCAGCGCCTTGCGTTCGCCTTGTTCGTCGGGATCGCGGGCGACGATATTCACCTTGACCTGCACCAAGTGGCGCAGGTGCTCTAATAATTCGTCATGGTTAATGGGCGCAGTGAAATTATGGTCCAGCAGCCGCAACAGTTCGTCGCGGTCGCTCAGCAGGGCATGCTTGAGCACTTCGGCAAAGCCCGATTTCATTTCTTCGGCGGGCAATGTGTCGAAGAAACGGGTGGAGATGACCACATCGCTGGCAGGGGCAAAGGCGCCAATCTCATTCTTCAGTCCTTGGAAATTGAACCCCGTCTTCCCGCCCACAGCGGCATCTACGGCGCCCAGCAGTGTCGTGGGCACATTGATGAACCTCACACCGCGCTTGAATGTCGCAGCGGCAAATCCGCCCAGGTCAGTCACCATGCCGCCACCCAGATTCACGACCATCGAGTGGCGCGTCACGCCCATGCGTTCCATCTCGTCCCATACGCGGGTGACAGTCTCTAGCGTTTTGTTTTCGTCACCGTCGGGAATGGTAATCAGGCAGGGTGGGGCAGGCTCGACGAGGCACGCGGTGTTTGCGTCGGCAATCCACACCGTTATGTTGTGGTCATTGCTTGCCGCCAGTCGTTCGATGGCGCTGTCAACGTTGTTGGTAAATATGAGGTTCTGTTGCATTTTAGAGTATCGGAGTTCTCCGAGACCTCAGAGAACTCCGAGTTTAGTTGGCAAATGTTTACGCTTTGATGACCGTCAGTGCCACGAGTAGTGACGGCAGTGCGGCAGCCAGTTCATCCATGTTCTTATAGACGAGGTCGGCTCCCGCCTTGAGCAGGTCTTTCTCGGGGATGGGACCCGTTGTCACGCCAATGGTAAAACACCCGGCGGCATGTGCGGCTTGGGCGCCCAGCGGGGCATTCTCGATGACGATGCACTGGTTGGACTTTTTTCCCGCTTTAGTCATCGCTTTAAGGAACGGCTCGGGGTTGGGTTTACCGCGGCGCACGTCATGTCCCGTCACCTTCGCCTCGCTGAACAGGTCAGGAAAGTCGTTCTCGATGCGTTCCAGCAGTGTATCTTGCTGTGAGCCCGTCACCAGTATGCGTTCCACGCCTGCTTCCTTGAGCGTCTCGAGCACACGTTTGGCGCCAGGCATGATGGGTGCCTCGCCCAACTCGCGGAAATAGCGGGTTTTCACGCCGTACAGGGCATGTGCCTCGTCGTCGGTGATGTTCTTGCCGGCACCTGTCTTGAACTTCATCTTGATGATTTCGCTACCCGTCATTCCTTCAAGCTCATAGAACTCGTCACGGGTGCACTTGATGCCGTTCTTCTTCATCAGTTTCACCCATGCCTGGGTGTGGTACTTCATTGAGTCATACAAAACGCCGTCACAATCTATGAGTGCGGCTTGGATGTCAAAGCTCTTGTGACCTGTATATTCCAGGTATTGGGCGATGGTCTGTTGTAAGGTCATTGTCTATAGTATATTATAATAATGTATTTATGTTGTTTATCTCACGGTGATGTGCAGGCAGCCCGAACGTCGCTCAAAGATGGCGTAGCACCGGCCCTGGCGCCTAAAGTCCAACACGACCTCGGCGAGGATGTTTTTAAGGTCCTCGAGCGAAATGACCATGCTGGGGTCTAGGCAGTCGAACTTGACCCAGCTGATATCGACCGTCGTGCCGTAGCGGTGACATGAGTTCTCAGTGGCCGAGCGGTTGTGGCGGCGCAACTTGGAAACGCTGAAGTCGGTGCGCGTCACGCTAGTCACCTTGATTCGGTAGGCCTTGCCGCCGCGCTTGCGCACGCTGTCCTGGAAGGCATAGCCGATTTCCTTGAGCAGCTGGGCCGCCTTGGGCACCAGATAGGGCACCGACATGGTGAGCTCATCAAGCATGTAGGCGTCACACGAGTAAATCCTGATCAAGGGCCTGTCGATGTGATAAGCGTCGCGCAGCGAAGAGACGGGTTTGAAACCGTTCTGCTCGGCAGCTTCGAGTTGCAGCGCATTGCTGTCATTGAAGATTTCCTTGAGCGGACGTTGCTCAATATAGGTGGGTAGGCGGTGGATTTCGGCGTCGGTGATGAGACCCATACTGTCGCCCGTGATGGCGCGATTGACGGGCATGGCTGGTGGCGCCTTGTAATCCCAAGCTGTAGTATCTTGTTTGTTCCTGTTGCAGTGGCTGCATGACGTGACGCTTGCCAGAGCAAGTCCCATCAGCAATAGCAGCGGCAACAGGCTCAAGATATTCCGGTTCATTTCAATTATTACTGTGTAATGTTAAAAGAAAATCGTCTAATGAGATTATGTCAACATGTGGAAATGGGATTGAAGCCAAAATGTCATAATGATGATCGTTTGTAACGACATATCGGGCATTGGCTGCAATGGCACAATCAACAAATTTATTGTCGTCAGGATCAGCTGGAATTAGATTAAACCGATAATATGGCGTAATGAATTCAGCGAAAGGACTGTTGATGATGCTCTTTAGAATGATATCAGCCGCAGAGTTTCCCACCAGGCGCTGTAATATCTCCACATACTCTTCTAGTATCTCGGTAGAAATACACAAAGTATTAGTGCCGTTCTCGAACGATACCCATACATCGTGATAACGGCTACGCTTTGGGATGCTTTGTATCAAGCAATTTGTGTCGAGAACAATCTTCATGGATTAGCGCAGTTGATGAAGGTCCATCTCATTGATTTCGTCGAGGCGTTCCTGGTTTAATTGGCCAGAATCCCATAACTCATCAAGGCACTCATCCATGCGTTTGGAATAATAGCGATACAGAACCTCCTTTAACTCGTTCAAAGAGGCCTCACTGCTCTCTAATTCAAACATCCTCAACAGATGAATCTGTGTCTGATTAAATCTTGTTGTTTCCATTTTCCATGACTATTTCCAAGGCAAATGTAGTGCTTCTCTTTGAAAAAAAAAAGTAATTGCTCTTTTTTCATCAGTTTTGATGTGTTTTTCAAGGAAATTGCTTATTTTTGCGTTTGCAATCCGAAAGGATATGCTGACATATTGAAGAAAGCGCATTTCGCTTATTCTGACCCTGTGAACTTGGACACTTCACAATCGTAATATCAGAATAATGGAAAGACGCTCTTCTTGGTGTTGTATTCGTAATTATGCGAAATACAGCCAAGTGGAGTCAACACCCTTATCTGTATTACGAGGAGTCCAAGCCTTACAGGGCAGATAAGAGGATAATGATGGCTCCACTTTTTTCATTGGTATTTTTTCCTTTTGAGCCGAGGATAAGAAGTTGCGCCCGACACGAACAAGGGAAAATGATTATGAATAATGACCCATTTATTAATCTGATTGAGATTCCATTGGAAGAATTAGATTGTCCCAACGGCAATATGCGTTTGCCAAACATTGAGTCGATTATTGACCACACTTTTTCGGCTAATCCTTATGTTAGGATTAAGGGTGAAAAAAAGGTTTATCACATCAGCGAAAGAAGTACACTAATTCAACATATCAAAGAACTGTTAAAGGAGGAAGAATGATGATGAGAACATTTAGAATGATTATTGCTATCGGCCTTCTTGCTTCGGTTTCGTTAGGCTTTGTGTCTTGTGAGAATAAGGCTGCTAAAGAAGCTGAAGCCGCAAAAATTGAACAAGAAAAGCAAGAGGCAATCAATCAAGCTCTTGAAGAACAAAATGCCGAGCTCCTGAGAGAACAGCAAGAGCAACAGGAATTGCGAGAGCAAGAGTTAAAGCAACAGGAAGAGAAAGAACGTTTGGAAAGAGATAATAAAGCTAATTCAATAGAACAATTTGTTGGAACGTACATATTTGCCTCTAAAACAAAATTTTTAGGTAAATTTTATTACTCAATTGTAGAAGTATTACCTGATGGCAGGATTACTGAGCGCACTAAGGTAGACGATGAGCTTTTTGATAGACATTTTGTCGGAAACATAAAAAAAATATCCGATCATGCTTTTATGATAGCAAACTCAAATAATTATTATATTTTATCCGACTCATATACTACTCATAAAGGATATAGTTCTAAATACAACAGAGCAAGGGACGTTGTCTTTGACATAAATGAAAATAAAACTTATCGAGAACTTGACGACTATAATAATCGAGATATCTCTGACCCTGATTATTACGAATTTACACGTAACTAATGATTTGATTTATGAATACACGTAAAATACAACTCTTTTTAGCAGCCATGTTGTTTTCTTGCAATGCGGTTGCACAAACTGACACGTCTAATCAGACATGCCTAAAGTTTACTGCGAATGGAGTATCTTTCACGATGGTAAAGGTCAAATGCGGTACTTTTACAATGGGTGTCACTCCTGAAGAAGCCAGGAGGATTAATGCTTCGAATGCTCGCTATGACCATAAAGTAACTATCACTAAGGATTACTACATGGGACAAACAGAAGTTACTCAGGAATTGTGGCAAGCTGTAATGGGTACCAATCCAAGTGAACACAAGGGACCTCAAAAACCTGTTGAATCAATAAATTGGACTAATTGCAATAATTTCATAGCAAAACTGAATCAATTAACAGGTGAGGTTTTCCGCCTTCCGACTGAAGCTGAATGGGAATTTGCTGCGAAAGGTGGAAATTACTCTCGTCATTATATATATGCAGGAAGTGACGATATTGAAAAGGTTGGTTGGTGGAGGACAAATGAGACATATCCCGTTGGGTTAAAACAACCCAATGAATTGGGCCTATATGACATGAGTGGTAATGCGGAAGAATGGTGCCAAGATATATATGAAACAACATATGCTTATTGGCATAGAACAGACCCAACAGGTCCATCTGAAGGAGATCAATATGTTGCACGTTCTGGGACACCAATACCCACACGCCAAGGTCACTTAATATCTCGCCGAGGTCATAAATTGGGTTTTCGCCTCGCTATGACAAAAGTCTCTCATCTTGATAGAACAGAAGAGGTGCCATTAATTATTGCAGACCGAAAGAAAAACATCAATCCATATAATAAAAACAACGATGGCATTAGCAGCGATAATATTACAGTTAAATCATCTGTGGATAATGATGGGTCTAAAAATTTCACTATTAATGGTGTAAATTTTAAAATGAAATTGGTTGATGGTGGAGTATTCAAAATGGGCAATAATAGCAGCAACATTCAAGATGCAAAACCCGAACATACTGTAACTCTCTCATCTTATTATATTGGCGAGACAGAAGTCACTCAAGAACTATGGCTTGCAGTTATGGGTTATAATCCGAGTGTGTTTAAGGCATCTAACCATCCTGTAGAACAAGTTTCATGGGATGATTGTCAAATGTTCATTGAAAAAATGTATGATATAACAGGATGTGAGTTTAGACTACCAACAGAAGCCGAGTGGGAATTTGCAGCACGGGGAGGAAATAAAAGTAAGAATTATGTGTTTTCGGGCAGTAATAACGAAGATGATGTAGCGATTATTGGAGGGCCCAACCATTCCCAAACTTATCCTGTCTCTAGCAAAATGCCAAACGAGTTGGGCATCTTTGGTATGAGTGGCAATGTGTCAGAATGGTGTAACGATTGGTATGAAAGCTATAATACTAATCCCCAGATTAATCCTAAGGGTCCGCTAATTGGAGAAAATCGTGTTATTCGAGGCTCATGCTATTCAAATCCAAAGGATTACTATTTATGGAATCGAACTTATAATAAGCCCACATATCGTAATAATAGGATAGGTCTACGGCTTGTTATGACAAAATAATTGCAATAACAAATTATTACAGATACAGAACTATTATTTATAGTGGTCAATTTGAAGCGATTGTCGTCTCCGTACAGATTAAACACTAGGTTCACAGCGGGAAGGTCTTTATTTATAGGCGTTTCCGTTGTTTTTTTGCGTCGAGTTGTTTGTCTCGGTTCATTTTTGCCAATCTGATAGCGGTTTTTGAATGTTTTTCCCGTTTGTTGATATGATTATGGATTTGATTTTGTACCTTTGCAAGTTAAGTGGTCAAAATCAAATAATGATGATGTAAACCACAAAGTAAACCGCAATAAATTAGTTATATTCAAATAATTGAATATCAATAAGAAATACGGGGTGCTTTTTGTGTGTCTGGGGAATATCTGCCGATCGCCGGCAGCCCAGGCGGTGATGCAACGGCTAGTCGATGAGCGGGGCGTGGCAGACAGCTTTTTCATCGACTCGGCAGGCATCGGGGGCTGGCACATCGGTGACCTGCCCGACAAGCGCATGCGGGTGCATGCCCGCCCACGGGGCTATGAGTTGACGCATCGAGCCCGCCGCGTGCGTCCCGTTGATTTTGAGGATTTTGACCTTATTGTGGGCATGGATGCCGCCAATGTGGACGACTTGTGCAGCATGGCTGCAACCATTGAACAAAAGGACAAGGTGGTGATGATGGGTGACTACATCCGTCAATACCCAAACTATGACTATGTGCCTGATCCCTATTACGAGGGCAGCGAGGGCTTTGAGTTGGTGCTTGACCTGCTGGAGGACTCCTGCGACAACCTATTAAATCAGATTATAAAACAAAACGATATAACAACATGAAGAAAATCAAGTTTTTAGCATTCCTCTCCATGGCAGTGACAGCACTTGCTGCCGTTGCCCAGTCGCCTATCGCTGTGGACTGGGAGATGGGGCAGAACAACACGGCTGACAACAATTACAGTTCCCGATTTGTCATCAAGAACGTGTCCAAGCAATCACTGGACAACGACTGGGAGTTCTTTTTTAACCAGTTCTCACGCTCGGTGACCTTGCCTGCAGGCTGTCCAGTGGACATCGAGGAAGTTTCCACGTCCTACTATCGTGTGAAACCCAATGCCAACTACAAGCCGCTTGCTGTGGGCGATACCTTGGTGGTGAACATGGTGATGGGCGGTGCTTTCCTCAACAAGAATTACGGGCCCGCCGGCGGTCATGTGGTGATGAACGGTGACATGAGTCACCCCGTTGCTGTGCCCATCCACCGCGCTCCACTTGACAAGCCGGGCCAGTGGCGTGACCACAAGGCTTATCCCGACGGCAACTACATGTATGCTTACAATGAGGCCATCAACGGCTTTGGGGACGGTTATACGGGCAATGACTACGACATCTTCCCCATGCCCAAGCAGGTGGATATTGAGGACGGCTTTACTCCAGTGGGCAGCCTCGTATCCATCAAGACGGGCAAGTTTTTCCAGTGGGGCGGATACAGTCGTGCAAAGCGTCTGCTCACCGAGGAATTGAAGAAACGCGGCATCTATGTCTCCAGTGGACAGAAAACGGTCATCAAACTCTTGCTTGACAAGAAGATGAGTACCAACCGCGAGTACTATTCCCTGCGTGTCCATGACGGTGAAATCACCATCATGGGTGTTACCCAGACAGCCTTGATGAACGGTGTGAAGACCTTGATTTCAGCATTGGACCACAGCAAGGGACACCGGTTGCAGAATTGCTTCGTCATCGATTGGCCCGACATGCACTATCGTGGAGTGATGCTCGATATCGCCCGCAACTATGTCGCCCGTCCCGAGCAGTTCAAGCGCTTCATCGACATGATGGCTTATTACAAGATGAATAACCTGCAGTTCCACTTCACCGACGATGAGGCATGGCGACTGGAGATTCCTGGCTTTCCCGAGTTGACGCAGGTGGCTTCGCGCCGCGGTGCTACCCTCGACGAGAAGGGGTATCTCGCCCAGATATTTGACGGTAACGGCAACCCCGACGACCTGTCACAGAGCGCCAACGGATACATTACACGCGCCGAGTTCATCGACCTGCTCCGCTATGCCTGGCAGCGCGGAGTCAACATCATCCCCGAGATTGAAACGCCCGGCCATGCCCGTGCTGCCATCGTGGCAATGAAAAACCGCGCGATGACCAATCCCAGTGCCGAGCAGTTCCGCTTGTGGGACGAGAAAAACACCTCGGTTTATACTTCGGCACAGTCCTACCGTGATAACGTGCTCAACGTCGCCAGCGACGACGTTTACCGCTTCATCGACCGCGTGGTCGAGCAGTTGCAATTGATGTACAAGGAGGCAGGTCTGAAACTCGAAGTTGTCCATCTGGGCGGTGACGAGGTTGCTCGCGGTGCATGGGACAAGAGTCCTGATGTGCAGGCACTCATGCAGCGCGAGGGTCTCAAGGACCAGCACGAGGTGAACGAGTACTATATCAAGCGCATCAGCGCCCTGCTCGAGGCCCGCAAAATCCGCATCGAGGGTTGGCAAGAAGTGGCACTCGACCACAAGCCCGAGTTCAATGCTGTCGTTGGACCTCGTGTGGCTGGTGTGAACGCCTGGAGCACTGTCGGGTCGCGCAACGAGGTGCCTTACCGCCTCGCCAACGACGGTTATCCTGTCATCTTGTCCAACGTGACCAATTTCTATATGGACATGGGCTACAGTTGGCACCAGAACGAGCAAGGTTTGCACTGGGGTGGCAAGGTCGATGAAATCGACAGTTGGAGTGCCCTGCCCGCCAATATCTATGCCAGTGCCCGTACCGCTGTTGACGGCACCCCCATTGACATCACGACTGCAGGGGCTGGAAAGACTAAACTCGAAAAGCCCGAGAACATCTTAGGTGTGCAGGCCCAGTTGTGGGGCGAGACGCTGCGCTCGTTTGACGAGGTACAGTATCTGATGTTGCCCAAAGTGATGGGTGTGAGCGAGAGAGCATGGAACGTTGCCCCGGAATGGAGTAAGGACTTGAATAATGTTGCAGCCTATAACGAGGCACGTCACCAATACAACCTCAAAATTGGAACCCGTGAGTTGCCGTTGCTCAATAGCATGGGCTACAACTTCCGAGTGGGACCTCCGGGCATCAAAATGATTGACGGCAAACTGCACATCAACACTCAGTATCCCGGTGAGATGGTGACCTACACCCTCGACGGCAGTGAGCCCACCATGGATTCCCCCCGTTGGACATCGCCCGTGCCCGTCAAGGACCAGCCCCAGGTCATCAAGGCCAAAGCCTTCTACCTGGGTCACGAGAGCGTGACCACCTACCTGTTCAAGTAAAAAAACTGATAGTTCTTATATTTCTCGGAGTTCTTCGAGCCCTCTGAGGTTACAAAGAACTCCGAACTTTTTTGGTATTGATTGTAAAAATTCTTAAAAAATTGTTGTTAAATTAAAAATTAGCGACTTTTCAGTGTTAAAATCACATTGTATAGTATATAATTAAAAAAGAATATGTAAATTTGTAGTTCGTTCAATGTCAACTTCTGGATTACAATTATTCCTAACAATAAAACATTTTTAGAATGAGAAAACAGTTACTATTGCTACTGCTGTTGAGCCTCATGTCGCTGCCGGGACTGGCCCGTGTGGTGACAGGCGTGGTGACGCAGTCGAGCGACGGCGAGCCGATTATCGGCGCGTCGGTCAAGGTGCACGGCACGACGCGCGGCACGGCGACCGACTTTGACGGCCGTTTCTCGATTGAGGCTAACGACGGCGACGTGCTCGATGTGAGCTACGTGGGCATGAATCCCAAGAGCGTGAAGATTGGCCCGGGACAGACCGAGGTGAGTATCGCTCTTGACGAGAACGCTCAAGTGCTGGGCGAGGTCGTGGTGACCGCCATGGGCCAAACCCAAGAGAAAAAGAAACTGAACTTCGCTGTTCAGACCCTTGACGAGGAGGCGGTGACCGCTGGCGGTTCCACCAACTTCGCCAACTCGCTGCAGGGTAAAGTCGCCGGTCTGCAGGTGAGCACCGGCGGTAGTTCGCCCAACTCTTCGACCCAGGTCATCATCCGTGCCATCTCGTCGATGAACAACTCCCAGAGCAATGAGCCGTTGATGATTGTTGATGGTATGGCGATTCGCGGCGGAGCCTCGACGCTTGCCGACATGAATCCCAACGACATTGAGAACATCACCGTCCTAAAAGGTGCTGCAGCGTCGGCACTCTACGGTCAGGAAGGCGCCAATGGCGTCATCATGATTACCACTAAGAGCGGTGGTCGCGGAGGTGAAATCTCCGTTACAGCATCTGCTACGCTGGAGTTGAATACTCCCTATCGTCTGCCCAAGATTCAAAGCACCTTCATCCCTGGAGCCAAGGGTATGTATAAGGAAAATATGGGTAGCGGCGGCTGGGGCCCCTACATGAGCGAGAACGACACCTACTATGACAACCTGCGTGATTTCCTGAAGACGGGTATCCTGCAGAAGTATGACGTGAGCGTGAGTGGCGGCACCGAGAAATTCTCCTCTTATGCCTCCATCTCCTATACCGATAATCAGGGTATCGTTCCCAAGGATTACCGCAAGCAGGTCAACCTCTTGCTCAAAGGAATCTACAAGCCCAGCAACAAGGTGACGATACAGTTGAGTGCCAACTTCATGAACCGCACTTCACGCGGTTTCGGCAACTCGATGTCAACCATCTATAACTGGGGTATCAACAAAGATATGAGCGACTACCGCACCCTCGAGGGGCACGTGAACTGGTGGGCCTACTATGACCACTGGGAGAACTTGCTTGACACCGAGCGCATCAATGGTGCCGTGTCACCCTACTTTGGTCGCTATATGGACTGGAGCCAGACCGAGGGTAACCGCTTTATCGTCAATGGCCAAGTCAGCTACGAACCTATTAAAAACCTGGTGTTCACGGGCAAGATGGGCTACGACAAGAGCTACTCGATGTATGATTCTTACACCGTGCCCCGCATCTATGATGGCGATCTGGTTGATCCCATGGCCGAGGATGTGCAGACCAAGTTGTCTGACATGCAGGACCGTTATGGTTCTTACAGCTTCCAGCCCTCGCGTGGCGCCCTGCTGAACATGCAGTTCCTTGCCACCTATCAGCACACCTTTGCCGAAGACTACACCGTGAGCGCACTCTATGGTCTTGAGTTCAAGGAGGTCAAGGGCCTGGAGTCTTCCATCTATAATGAGCACTTCCAGTTGGGTGGTGAGTTCTACAGTTTCAACAACACCGACTTCACCAACGGGGACCTGCTCATCAGCAACCACCCCACGCTGTATCACAGCAAATATAACAAGTATGGCCACTTTGGCGAGTTGCGCTTTGACTACAAGGGCATGGCGCAGTTGTCTGTAACGGGCCGTATGGATGGTTCATCGGCATTCAAGCAGGCGTCGAAGACCAACTACTTCTATCCTTCTATCACTGCCGGTGTCATCTTCAGCGAGTTGTTCCATTTGAGCAATGACTGGTTCAGCTATGGCAAGTTGCGTGGCAACTGGGCCAAGGTGGGTAAGGACAGCCCCCGCTACCTGTTCACTGACACATACAAGCAGTGGACCCTCTTCCCCGATGGTGGCTACGGTGTGGATCCCACCACATCTCGCGCTATCGACTTGGAACCTGAGATGACCAAATCTTGGGAGATTGGCGCCGACTTGCGTTTCTTCCACAACTGGACGAGATTGGACATCGCCTACTACTCTACTACGGTCGATAACCAGATTGTGAGCGTGCGCGTGTCGCCAGCTTCAGGAACCATCCTTCAGACCCGCAACGAGGGTAGTTTGAAGAATCATGGTATGGAAATCTCGCTCAATCAGGACATCATCAAGACTGACGACTTCTCATGGTCGGCACTGGCTAACTTCTCGTTCAACCGCAGCAAGGTGCTTTACCTGCCCAACGATATCACTGAAATCCAGGGCACCCAGTATGGTGACATCTTCCCCGTTGCCCGCTTGGGCGAGTCCTCGACCGGTATCTCGGGTAAGGATTATGTGCGTGACCCAGATGGCAATATCGTCTGCGACGAGAACGGCTATCCCATCATCAATGCCGCCAAGGGACTCTACATCGGTAACCGTGAGCCCGATTGGCTGCTGGGTCTCGGCAGCACGCTGCGTTATAAGAACGCTACTTTGTCATTCCTGTTCGATGGCCGCAAGGGCGGTGACGTGGTCAACGTCACAGGCCGCAGCCAGATTACTAACGGCATGAGCAGCCTGTATGATAAATACCGCAACCGTGAGTATATCATTAACGGTGTGCAGGCGGTTGCCGGCCCCGACGGTACAACGACCTACGTCAAGAACACCACGCCTATTGTGCTTGACTCCTACTTCATCAATACCTACTACTCTACTGTATCCTCCAACTTCATTGAGGATGGTTCCTATATCCGCTTGAGCTATGTGACGCTGAGCTATGACTTAGGCAAGCATTTCAAGCACACCTGGCCCGTCAAGGGATTGACCTTGACTGCTACGGGTCGCAACCTGTTGCTGTTGACGAAGTACCGCGGTAATGATCCCGCTGTGCTGGCATCGACGGCAGGTGGTACTGGTGGCGCTGGTATTGACAATTACAACGTGCCCAGCACACGCAGTTTCAATTTCACGCTTAAAGCAACATTCTAAAAGGCCGACTGATTATGAAAAAGATTAAATTTTTAGCATTGTTGATGCTGGTTGGCCTGGTGTCGGTAAGTTGCAACGATATCCTTGACGATAACGTCAACCCCGACAGGGCCCATGCGATTGAAGCCAAGAACGGTCTGCCGGTCATCATCTATTATGCCCAGCAGGTTGTCTATGACCACAGTGAATATTACGCCTACTTCTCACAGATGCTCACCACGGGCGGTAAGAGTTCGGTAGGTGCTTACAGTTACAAGTGCGAGTGGGAGATGCTGACGATGAACCGTCACCCGATGTGGCGCCGTCATTTCTATGATATTGGCAAGAACACGCTGAATCTGGTGAACAACTCCAAGGCAATCAATTCTCCTAACTATGAACTTATCGGACGCACCATCCAGTTGATGTCCACGCAGTTGACGACCGATGCCTTTGGCGACATTCCTCGCAGCGAGTCCTACTTGAGCATCGCACCGAAGTATGACACTCAGGCTTCGGTGTATGCTTGGATGATGCAGGAATGTGACGACCTCATCGCCATGTATGAGGATCCCGCCATTATCAATAATCCTGATAACCAGGACATCACGGTTAAGGAAGACCGCGTCTATGCTGGTGATCTTGAAAAATGGAAAGGCCTGGTTTATGCTGTCAAGGCACGTCTGCTGTTGCGCAACATTCCTAACGTGGATCGTTCTCCCGCGATGTGTCAGAAGATTGTTGACGCCGCCGATGCTGCCATCAACCAGTGGCGCAAGGGTGACGTGTTTGACTATCAGGGCGGCCGTGACGCCTGGTTCGGCAACGAGCCGCGTTACTACTGGGACGGTGGCACGGGCACACAGAATGCCGTTTGGAGCGTTGCCCAACCCGTCATCAACTCGTGGGAGTCGCGCGGTAACCTCTTGGGTAGCGCTATCCCCAGCAAGTTCTTTATGGTTGACTTGTTGGGTATCAGCACCCCAGACAACGAGAAAAACTGCGGCTTGTTTGGCTCAGAAGGCAGCCATGACGGCTTTGCCAATGACCCGCGCTGTGGTCTGCTGATGATTGCCCGCACAGGACCTGCAACGGCTTCCACAACCGGTGAGTCCATCAAAATGCGCTATCTGGAGAACAACATCGGCATGGGAACCTCGTTCAAAATTGCCAACTATCCCAACCTCTATATGGGAGCTTATGCTGGAGCCGCCGATGCCTATAACCCCATCTTCACGATGGAGGAACTCTATTTCATCAAGGCAGAGGCACTTTACTGGATGGGAAGGAAGACCGAGGCATGCGCCCTGGCCAAGGAGGCAACCCGCTGGAACATCCAGCGTCACCTTGCCGCTTTCCTGCGTAACTATCCCAATCCGAATTACAACGAGAGCACCGATAACAAGTATCCCGGCAATTCCCTCGCTGGCGGCAAACCTGGCTACCAGCCTGCCGAGTACTGGAATGCCCAGATTGCCGCATTCCTTGACAATGAGGAGTATTACCACGGCACGTCAACCCGTCCCACACCGCACAAGGTGACCGACCGCGGCAACAAGCACTGGTTCTTTAACCCCAGCGAGTTCTCGTTGAGTGACCTGATGCAACAGAAGTACATCTCCATGTATCTGCAGCCCGAGCAGTGGACCGACATGCGCCGTTACCACTACAGTAACAACCGCA
>DAIREJ010000034.1:16527-16842 GCA_036795635.1 Sodaliphilus sp. | reverse complement strand
CGCGCAATACAACACCCTGCCCGAGGATGTCATCATCGACACCATCAAGGGTACACCGCCCAAGCAGCTCAAGATGGACGATGTCATCGTTTATGGCGTGAACGGTAAGCCCATCAGCGGACGCACACCCAATCAGCAGCTACTGGTCCAGAAGTTCACCGAAAATGACCTGACCTTCGCATTGGGACCCGCCGGCACCGGAAAGACCTATCTGGCCGTGGCATTGGCCGTCAGGTCGCTCAAGAACCGCGAGGCTCGCAAAATCATCCTCTCGCGTCCTGCCGTCGAGGCCGGCGAGAAACTGGGATTCCTGCC
>DAIREJ010000034.1:0-16517 GCA_036795635.1 Sodaliphilus sp. | reverse complement strand
AACCGCTCTACGACGCACTCGAGGACATGATTCCGCAGGCCAAGCTCAAGGAATACATGGAGAACAACGTCATCCAAATCGCGCCGCTGGCCTTCATGCGCGGACGCACCCTCAACGACGCCATCATCGTGCTCGACGAGGCGCAGAACACCACCAAGCACCAGATCAAGATGTTCCTCACCCGTCTGGGTATGGGCTCAAAGATGATCGTCACGGGCGACACCACGCAGATCGACCTGCCGCGAAGCACGACATCGGGCCTGATTCACGCCCTGCATGTGCTGGACGGCGTGCGTGGCATCGGCAAGGTGGAATTCGAGAAAAAGGACATCGTGCGCCACCAGTTGGTGCAGCGCATCGTCGAGGCCTATGAGCGCTTCCACGAGGAGGAAAAACTCTTTGAGCAAAATCCCGATAAGGAATGAACGGCGACCAGGGCACACAGGTTGAGCAAGTAAAACCCTACGGCGAGGGCGCCAAGACCGAGCAGGTCAGGCAGATGTTTGACAGCATTGCGCCCGCCTATGACTTCATGAACCGTGCCATGACCATGGGCATTGACATCTGGTGGAGAAAACTGGCTGTCAAACGGTTAAAACGGCTCCACCCCACCCGACTGCTTGACGTGGCGACAGGCACGGGAGACTTTGCCATCCAGCTGCACCGTTCGCTGCAGCCGCAACACATCACGGGCATCGACCTCTCACAGGGGATGCTTGACGAAGCCAAGCGCAAAGTCAAGGAAAAAGGCTTAGAAAAGGATATCTCGTTCGAACAAGGCGACTGCATGGCATTGCCCATGCAAGACGAAGCGTTTGACGCGGTGACGGTGGCCTTCGGAGTGCGCAACTTTGAGCATCTGCTGCAAGGCTATCGCGAGATGGCACGTGTGCTCAAGCCTGGCGGCATGTTGTGCGTGCTGGAGCTCTCCACGCCCACCAACCCCATCATACGCTGGTTCTATGACCTTTACACACTGCACATCATTCCCGCCATCGGCACAATAAAAAGCGGCGACAAGAGCGCCTACCGCTACCTGCCGCAGAGCATCGCCGCCGTTCCTCAAGGCGATGACATGCTGCAAGCGCCTCACACTAGGCACCTGCACCATCTACTCAGCGATTAAGAGTTAGAAGTTAGGAGTTAGTGGTTAGGAGTTTTCTTTCTTCAGATTTTTAGATGTAGTGAAGGTGATACTGCTGAGCATCTTTTTTAGCGTGGTGTTATCTTGATTGATTGACTCAAATTCAGAATTGGAAAGATAACCAGTTTCGTGAAGCAGCTCAAGCCAATACTCGGTCTCATTGCTCTCTTTGAATGCAATGTACATCTTAGCTAAAAAATCCTTTTTGCTGATGGCGGACTGTGCTTCAACAACATTGGCTCCAATGCTTGTACCACTTCGAAGCAATTGCTTCGAAAGGATAAACTCTTTCTTCTCACTACACAGATAGCGATATAGCTTCACTATCCTGACAGCAAAAAGTTTGCTTTTATCTCTTATTGCACTGTCCATATAAACTCCTAACCTCTAACTCCTAACTTCTAACTTTTATATAACTTCGTAGCCCAGGTCCTCGATGCACTCGATGATGAGCTGGTCGGGGATGGAGCCTTCGACAAGGGCGGTCCCCTTGGCGAGGTCAACAGTCACTTTTTCCACACCGGGCAGAGCGGCAATGCCTTTCTCGACATTGGCCTTGCAATGGGCGCACATCATGCCCTTTACTTTGAATTCCTTCATTGTTGCGGTTTTATTACGTTTGATTTGATAAGATTTCCAATATTTGGCACCCATTGC
This sequence comes from Sodaliphilus sp., assembly GCA_036795635.1. Classification (GTDB taxonomy): domain Bacteria; phylum Bacteroidota; class Bacteroidia; order Bacteroidales; family Muribaculaceae; genus Sodaliphilus. The sequence goes on along the minus strand of DAIREJ010000034.1, from coordinate 14,716 downwards.
CACAACAATCATGCCAAGCAGGGCAATGCTGCACAGGGTGTTCAACCATGATGCACCGTGCATGCCATGATGCATCACATGGCATGGCAGCGCGTTGACAAATAGTTCACGCAGGCCGGGCCAATAGTCCACCAGCACGCCGAAACCGATGGCGCCGCCAATGATGGACAGCAGATAGACTACCGTGGCCTTGCGACCGAAGGCATTGTTCACAACGAACATCGACGCCACGTTGGCGGCAGGCCCCGCCATAAGCAGCACCAGCGCACATCCAGGTGACATACCCTTAAGCATCAGTGCGGCGGCAATGGGGATGGAGCCAGTGGCGCACACATACATCGGCACGGCCACCAGCACAATGACGAACATGTTCAACAACGGCCAGCGGGCATAGGTCGAGAAGAAATCGTCGGGCAGCAGCACAGTGATCAGCGCGGCCACCACCAGACCGATGAGTAACCAGCGTCCGATACTCTGCATCATGTCAAAAAAGCCATACTTGAACGTCTCCCTAACCTTGTTCCAGAAACCCTGCGGCAACTCGCTGAATTCGTAACTGGCCTCGTCGCGCACATCGTCAAGAGCACCCTTGCGTTCCCAATGTCCCACGGCCATACCTCCCAGCAGCGAGGTCACCAGGGCAGCCACGGGGCGCAAGATGGCGAACGGCAAGCCCATCATCGAATAGGTCGCCGCGATGCTGTCCACACCCGTCTGGGGTGTGGCGATGAGGAACGACGTGGAGGCAGCACGCGACGCTCCGCTGCGACGCAGTGCCACCGCCGTGGGCAGCACTCCGCACGAACACAACGGCAAGGGAATACCAAATGCCGCAGCAGTCGCCACCGACCGCAGTCCCGTCCCCGCCAAGTAGCGGCTATAGATTGTCGACGGCACGAACGCATGCAGCACACCCGCGATGAAAAAACCAAGCAGCAGGTAAGGCGACATGCCGTTCAGCATCGACACAAAAGCGTTCACATAGTCCATCATAACGCCGACAAAAGTAGTAATTCTAATTGATAATGGTCATGTGCCGATGGTTAAAAAAAGGCATTTTCAGTAATTTGGCGGCCAAATCGTTGCCATAATAAAAATAAATGTCTAATTTTACCCCTGCCAAAGAACAAGAAACGCGGATTACCAAAAAAAATGAATTCGCGTAATTCGCGTAATCCTCGTTAAATAAAAAAGAATCCGCGTGTTCAGCGTTGAATAATAAACGACAAGGGATATGGATATCAGATTACCTAAAAGGATGGACGGGCATCAGCCAGATGTGCTGATCGACTCCAAACAGATCACAATCATCGGCACCAACGGTGCCGGCAAGAGCCGCTTCTGTTCGGCACTGGTCGATGAATTGGGCGACAAGGCCTACCGCATCTCGGCATTGAAAGCCCTTTTCCCCACTGCACCCAGCGCCAAGGTGCTGCCCGGCTCCATCGATGACCTGTTCAATAAGATGAACGCGGCCAATCCGCTGGTCGAAAACAAGGCACAGACCGAGTTTGACAAATTGTTCTTCGTGATGCTCAACGACGAGTTCCGTGAGCTCATGAACTTCAAGGCCCACCAACTCATGGAAGAGCAGATGGAGTTCCCCAAGACCAAACTCGATATCGCCGTCAAGAAGTGGCAGGAGGTCTTCCCCAAGAACAAGGTGCTGCGCGAGAACGGCAAACTGATGTTCGCTACCGAGGGCTATGAGGACAAGTACCCCTTGATGGGACTGAGCGACGGCGAGAAGTCGGTCCTGTACTACATCGGTGCGGTGCTCTACGCCATGCCCGATGCTGCCATCCTGGTCGATGATCCCGAGACGTTCATCCACAGCAGCATCATGCGCACCCTGTGGAATGTGCTGGAACAGCTGCGTCCCGACTGCACCTTCATCTACAACACCCACGATGTGGGCTTCGCCAGTTCACGCATCGACAACCAGTGCGTGTGGGTCAAGGAGTTTGACCCCGATGCCAAGGCATGGGACTATGAAGTGATGCCCTCCAGCCGCGACCTGGACACCGCCCTGCTAGAACTCTTGGGCAGCCGCAAGCCTGTCCTGTTCGTCGAGGGTGACGAAAAACACAGTATCGACTCGCGCCTCTACCCGCTCATCTTCCCCGAATACACCGTCAAGCCCTTGGGCAGCTGCAACAAGGTAATCGAGACGGTGCGCTCCTTCGGCGATCTGCAAAGTTTCCACCAACTCGAGAGCCGCGGCATCGTGGACCGCGACCGCCGCAGCGACGAGGAGGTGGAATACCTGCGCAAGAAGAACATCCTGGTGCCCAATGTCGCCGAGGTGGAAAATATCCTCATGCTCGAGGGCGTCATCCGTGCCGTGGCCAAATACAAGCGCCGCAACCCCGACATCGTCTTCCCCAAGGTGAAGAAGCGCGTCATCGCCCTGTTCACCCACGAACTCAAGCAACAGGCGCTGCAACATGTACGCCACCGCGTGAAACGCGATGTGGAGAAACGCGTGGACATGAAGTTCACCAGCATCAACGCATTGGAAGACCACATGATAGAACTCGTGAGCGAAATCAACCCGCGCGGCCTGTACGACCAGCTGTGCCGCGAGTTTCACGTCTATGAGGACAACGAGGACTATCCCAGCATCCTCAAGGTCTATAACCAGAAGCTGATGCTCGGCGAGAGCAACGTCGCCGTCCTGTGCGGCTACAAGAACAGGGACGACTATGTGCGCGGCGTCCTCAACATCCTCAAGGGCAACAGCGAACACGCCCGCGCCATCCGCAAGGCCATCAAAGCCTGCTTCGGCCTCGAAGAATAGCCCACCACAACAAATCCCAAAAGGAAAACAATAAATACAACAAATACAACGGCATCCGCCTTCTCTTTTACGAAAACGCGGATTGCGCTGATTATCGCTGATTTTTAAAAAATAATCCGCGTTAATTCGCGTAATCCGCGTTAAGACAAAGAGAGCGCGGATGCATATAGTATTTATTGTACTTATTGTTTTCTTTTTTTCTTAGCGACTTAGCGTGTGGAAGTGTGCCCCCAGAGGCCGGTAGTAAATTGTTTTAGTTGTTCAAGTTGTTTTAAAAATCGGGTGCGTGTGGGAAATAATGCGTACCTTTGCAGCGGTTTTTCTGAAACGCTATGAAGGATAACAAGGAAGCGACATTGGCTCTGGGTACCCAGCCGGTGGGCAAACTGCTGTGGCAGTATGCCTTGCCCGGTGTGATTGCGATGACCGCATCATCGCTCTACAACATGGTGGACAGCATCTTCATCGGCCACGGCGTGGGCCCGATGGCACTGGCCGCCCTGGGCATCTCGTTCCCGCTGATGAACATCGGTGCCGCCTTTGGCGCTGCGGTGGGTGTGGGCGGTTCCACCCTGATGTCGCTGCGATTGGGACAACGCCAGTACAACAAGGCCAACAACGTGCTGGGCAACATGGTCGCCCTGAACATCATCACCGGTCTGCTGGTGGGCATCGTGTCCATCATCTTCTTGGACCCCATCCTCACCTTCTTCGGTGCCAGCGAGCAGACGCTGCCTCATGCCCACGACTACATGTTCATCCTGCTGGTGGGCAACGTCATCACCCATTTGTATCTGGGTCTGAATGCTGCTCTGCGGTCGGCGAGCAAGCCGCGTGCCGCGATGATAGCGACCATAGTCACCGTGGTGCTGAACACCATCCTTGACCCCATCTTCATCTGGCCGCTGCACATGGGCATCAAGGGCGTCGCCATCGCCACCATCTTGGCACAGGCCATTGTGCTGTGCTGGCAGCTGTGGCAGTTCAGCCGCCAACGCGAGCTGCTGCACCTGGAATGGCGTTTCCTCGTGCCTGCCCGCAACATCGTCAAGGACATCGTGAGCATCGGTATCTCACCGTTTGCCATGCAGCTCACCGGCTGCGTGGTGGCCATCTTCATGAACAACGCCCTGATGACCTATGGCGGTGACCTCGCCGTAGGTGCCTATAGCATCGCCAACCGACTGGGCTTCATCTTCTTCATGGTCATTATGGGTATCTGCCAGGGCTTCCAGCCCATTGCCGGCTATAACTACGGTGCACGCAACATGGACCGCGTCAAGCTCGTGCTGCGGTTAACCATCACTGCATCGGTAATTGCCATGACTGTCGGCTGGATCATCGGCGAGTTGTTGCCCGGACCGTGCACACGCCTGTTTACCGATGACCAGGAACTCTTAGCCATCTCCATCCGCGGCATCCGCATCAACATGCTCGTCTTCCCCGTCATCGGCTATCAGGCCGTGGTGACCAACTTTTTCCAGACCATCGGCAAGGTGCGTGTGAGCATTTTCATGTCGCTCTCGCGCCAGTTGTTGTTCCTGTTGCCCATGCTGCTGTTGTTCTCCTCGCTGTGGGGCCTGGACGGCGTGTGGTTCTCGCTGCCTGCCAGCGATTTTGTCGCCTTCCTGGTGGCCGTGGTCATCATGCAGCGTTTCAAATTCCAACACGGTTCTCAAACTACTAAAACAACAAATTAACCACTTTTGACAACATTTTTTACTACAGAATATTGCAAGTACTGAAAAAAGTACTTATCTTTGTGCCATAAAAACAAATAGGACGAAATGAGAACAACTAATTACACTGATTTAAGAAACAACCTCAAGAATTACCTTGATGCTGTTGCTAACGACAATGAGCCATTAATCGTGAGTCGTCCTGGCGCCGAGAGTGTTGTGGTCATTAGCCTTGAAGATTTTAACGCCATTATGGAAACTGAGTTCGTATTGCAACGTCCGCAACTCCTGCAGTCACTCATCGCAGCCGAAAACGATATTGCGTACGGTCGTGTGACCGCTCAACAAGATGGAGAATCCATTGACCAATTGTTAGACCGTATCACATGTACAGAATAATCTTTACCGAAACAGCAATTGCTCATTACAACGCCTTTGTTAAAAGCGGTGATGTGAAAATCCTGAAACGCATCAAACTCTTACTTAACGATATCTCACAGCATCCATATACGGGAATCGGCAAGCCTGAGGCCTTGAAATATTCGCTAGCAGGAATGTGGTCTCGACGCATTAACCGTGAGCATCGTATCATCTACACTGTTGATGATAATCGCATCATCGTTCACATCCTCGCCATGCACTCACATTATGGCGAGAAATAGTGTTAATTCCATCATTAGTAGTAATAACGGATTCTAAACTCTATGAGAGCAAGCAATAAAGGTGGGGACGGCTCGTTAATTAATCGGTAATATAACGGATAACAACAAAGACAAGAATACACTATGTTTTCAGGAATCGTAGAAGAAGCGGCGCGTGTCGTCGCATTGCGTAAAGACGGCGGTAACCTGCACATCACGCTCAAGTGCAGTTTCACCGATGAGTTGAAGATTGACCAGAGCGTGTCGCACAACGGCGTGTGCCTCACGGTGGTCGAACTGCCCGGCGACGGCACCTACACGGTGACCGCCATCCAGGAGACGCTGGACCGCAGCAACCTGGGCCTGCTCAAGGTGGGCGACGAGGTGAATGTTGAGCGCTCGATGCTCATTGAGGGCCGCTTGGACGGACACATCGTCCAGGGCCATGTGGACCAGACAGCTGTCTGCACCGATGTCAAGGAAGTGGACGGCAGCCACTACTTCACCTTCAAGTATGAGGTAGCGCCCGAAATGGCGCGCAAGGGCTATGTCACCGTCGAGAAAGGCAGTGTCACCGTCAACGGTGTGTCGCTCACGGTGTGCAACAGCGAGCGCGACAGCTTCCAGGTTGCCATCATCCCCTATACTCGCGAGATCACCAATTTCCACTGCATCGAGGTGGGCACCGTGGTGAACCTGGAGTTTGACATCATCGGCAAATACCTGGCCCGCTTGATGGAATTCGCCTTGTGACCTTAAAGTCCTTAAGATCCTTAAAGACTTTAATGCCTTTCGAGTGAGATGAAGAAAATCGGCATCATCAGTGACACGCATGCTTGGTGGGACGACCGCTACGCACAGCACTTCGCCGACTGTGACGAGGTGTGGCATGCCGGCGACATCGGCAGCGACGAACTCGCCGACCGCCTGGAGGCCATCGCCCCCGTGTTCCGTGCCGTGTGCGGCAACGTGGACGGGGCGAGTCTGCGTCGCCGTTTCAAGGAGATGGAAATCTTTGAGGTCGAGGGTGTCAAGGTGGTCATGACTCACATCGGCGGTTACCCGGGAAAATATGCCCCAGGCATTAAACAAAGGCTGGAATTATCGCAGCCCAAGCTGTTCGTGTGCGGCCACAGCCACATCCTCAAGGTGATGCCCGACCGTGCGCTGGGCTGCCTAGTAGTGAATCCCGGTGCGGCAGGAGTGCAGGGCTGGCAAGTGGTGCGCACCCTCATCACACTCACCCTGGACCAGGGCAATATCACGCATGCACAGGTCATCGAGTTGGCGAAATAAGAAATGAACAGTGCTCGCTGCACTGTTCATTTCGAAGAGAGAGGAGAGAGTATCGAGGAGCGAAAATTGATATTTTTTTTGAGATGAAGAAGACGATATATTTTATTATGATGTTGGTGGCTGCGGTGATGATGACTGCTTGCCACAGCAGCGAGGAGAACTACCGTGAGGCTTACGAGAAAGCCGTTGAAGCGCGACAGACTGGCATCGGCGCTGAGACCTATGCCAAAATAGAGGCCGAACGACAGCGCTACACCCACGTCATCAACGGCGACAGCGTGCGCATGGTCTATCTCAACGTCAATACCGTCGATTCGACCGAAACCGCTCAAGACTATAACGTCATTGTCGCCACCTTCTCGCAGCGCATCAACGCCAAGAGTTACTGCGACCGCCTGCGCGAGGAGTGCGGTCTGCAGGGCAGCTACGTCCTCTTTGGCGGCCCCGACAAACAATACTTTGTCGTGGCACAAGGCTTTGACAATTCAGGTGACGCTGCGGCTTTCCTAAAAGAAAAAGACACAAAAGTGTGCCTCAAAATCCTGGAGCCTCTGGCCTGGATTCTGCGCAAACTCTAAAAATCATTTTCAACGGTTATCGGCCGTCGCACGCAGATAGGGCGATGGCAAGGTCACAGCGGCATAGGCGCTGTCCATGAGTTGCGCACATGCGCTGGCAATCAAATGCCCGTCATCATAGTAATAGTGTAAATCGCCACCCATCATCGGGTCGTGGCTGTAGTCGTGCACCCGCTCGTTCCCGAAGATAGATTCCAACGCGAACAAATCGGCACTGGAGATGGCCTCGGTCGTATAATGCGGCGGAATGATAATCTGATAATCGGTTCCCAGTTCCTTTAACGCCTGCGCAATCTGTCGCAGCAAGTCTTCCACCGCAGGAGTCACCTTGTCGGTGCACGGCTGCTTGCGCATGGGATGGGAATACTTGGCCAGATGAGCAGGGGTATAAAACGCAGCGGCATCAACGCTGATTAAGGAATCGGCCCAAGCGTAGTAACTCTCATTGACGGACTCGATGCGGTCAGGAATGTCGGTTGTGGCATAGCCGCGCTCCAGCGCCAAACGCGCTGTCGCCTGCGACGGCCACAGCGTGAACGCCACCAGTTCGGGATGACGGAAGGCATTGAAATAAAGCTGATGAAATTCCCACCACGAGACCTTGGGAGTGGTCTGCGGGTGCTGGACATAGAGCACATCGCTGTCCAACGGCTTGCGCTGCAACATCTCATCCTCCATCACGATGAGCGCATGGGCGACATGCACTCCTTGGGATGCAAGGTAATGAAGTTTGTTGAGAATGCCTTGCAAGGTCTCGCGCGATGCGTTGAAATGGATGGGACTGGCACCCTCGGGCAGATGCCTCTTCCAGTCCCCCACCCTGTAATACCCCGACAACGAGGACCCGAAGATGAACGAGTCATAATGCAACTCGGCATTGTGACGCTTGAACGTCTCAACCGACTGATAACCTGTGTTGATCGTCAGCGCCACCGTGTCGCCAAGTGTAGCAACGCCATCACCAGGGCGCAGCACATGGAACGGATCCTTGATCACATAGAGTGCCACCAGCAACAACACGGGCAGCAGCGCCACCAGCGACCGCAGGACAAACCGTTTCATGCCACGAGAGTCCACAGCGATGAAGTATAATCAAAAACGGTTGATGATCTCAGCGATGGCACAGGCATCGGCCGGTGTCATCGGAGGCGCGATGGGCAGCGACACCACCTCGTCGGCAAGACGCTCGGTGATGGGCAACGACAGGTGAGCCAAGTCATGATAACACGGCTGACGATGAGGTGGCGTTGCATAGTGGATATCAGAGCCCACACCATTCTCGGTGAGATAGTCACGGAATTCATCACGGCGTTTCACCCTCACAATATACTGGTGCCAAATCTGCTTGGTCCCCTTGATGAAATCGGGCGTCTTCACTTGAGGGTTAGTAATGCAAGTGGAATAAGCCTCGGCAACAGCATTGCGGGTGGCATTCTCTTCCTCCAGATGACGCAGTTTAACCCGCAACATAGCAGCTTGAATCTCGTCAAGGCGACAATTATAGCCACGAACAATATTGTGATAACGACGGTCAGAGCCATAGTTGGCAAGCGCCCGCACCATTGCCGCAAGAGCATCGTCATTGGTCACCACAGCGCCGGCGTCACCCAGAGCGCCCAGATTCTTGGTGGGATAGAAACTGATGCCGGCAGCATGGCCCAAGCCACCAGTGGCTTTAGTCCCGTTCAATCCAAGAATGGCACTCCCGGCACCGATAGCCTGAGCGTTGTCTTCGATGATGAGCAGGTCATGGGCCCTGGCTACCTGCATGAGGGTTTCGTCCCAACATGGCGTGCCATAGAGGTGAACAGGCATCACAGCGCGAGTGCGCGGCGTAATCAAGGCCTCCATCAGACGTGAGTCCAGGTTCATCGTGTCCTCGCGAGGTTCGCACAGTACCGGCACAAGGTTGTTGTCGCTCACGGCAAGCACAGTGGCGACATAGGTATTGGCGGGCACGATGACCTCGTCACCGTCACACAACAAGCCTAATTCCTTGTAAGCCCTCAAAATCAGGCGCAACGCGTCGAGGCCGTTGCTCATGCTCACGCAGTACTTGGTTTGGCACAATTGGGCGATTTCCTGTTCCAGTTGTTCAGTCTGGACACCGTGGAGGTAGCGGCCACGCTCAATCACCTCGCAAGCGGCGGCTTTGAGTTCGTTCAAATAGGGCGCATGTGCGAGTGCCAAATCGAGAAATGGATACTTCAGTTTCATCGTCCAGTCTCGGTCTCAAATGATTCACGTTTCAGTTCCAGGAACTTGTCATAATCCCTGACATAATCGGCCTCGTCATAATGGTGGGAATTCAACACAAGGCACACCGATCCTGACGAGAAATTGTGCAACCTGTTCCAGACACCAGGCACTACCAGCAATCCCTGATAAGGGCGGTTGAGGGTGTAAGTGAACTGGTCCTGCCCGTCATCGATGGTCACATCAAAACTGCCGCTGATAGCGATGATGAACTGCTGGCTCATATAATGGCTGTGTCCGCCTCGTTGGGCGCCTCCTGGCACATCATAGATATAAAACGTGCGCAAGACGTCAAACGGCAGTTCCTCGCCGTTGTTCACGGCAGTCAGGTTGCCGTTGGCGTGATGGTTACGGTTCAGGCTGATGATGCGGCAATCATTGATTCGCGCCGTGCGATGGTGATCAACAACCTCTGGTTTAACGGTTTTATCCATGCTTCAAAGCCTTGAATTGTTCAAAATCCTCAATATAGTCTTCGGCGTCATATCGTGTGCTTGAGAGCACAAGAGCCACCGAGTTGGTCGAAAAGTTGTCAAGGTGACGCCAGGTCATCGTGGGCACGTACAGTCCGATGTGGGGACGTGCCAGATGAAAGACCTTCTCACCGGTGCCGTCATTGACCACCACGTCAAAGCTGCCGCTCAGCGAAACGATGACTTCCTCCTGCGTCTTGAAGGCATGACCGTCGCGCCACATGCCGCTGGGCACGTCATAAATCCAATAGTTGCGCTTCACCTCGAAGGGGATGTTGACGCCACTCTCAATGACAGTCAGGTTGCCGCGTGGGTCTTTGATTTTGGGCAACTCTATCAGACGGGGTTCGTTTTTGAAGTCAGATTCCATTTTTGGCGAGTTTAAGGAGATACTCTCCGTAATTGTTTTTCCTCATGGGCTCGGCGAGCGCCTGCAACTGTTCGGCGTTAATCCATCCTTTGCGGAAAGCGATTTCCTCAAGAGCGGCTACCTGCACACCCTGCATGGTAACGATGGTGCCGATGAAGTTGGCGGCGTCGGCCATCGACTCGCTCGTACCGGTATCCAACCAGGCGAAACCGCGGCCCAACGTCTGGACATGCACGCGGTCCTGAGCGAGGAATTCCTGATTGACCGTGGTAATCTCAAGCTCGCCACGGGCACTGGGCTTGATGTGCTTGGCAATCTCCACAACATCGTTGGGATAGAAATAGAGGCCCGTCACGGCATAGTTGCTCTTGGGCTTTGCTGGCTTCTCCTCCAGGCTGTTGGCCTTGCCCTGCTCGTCAAAGGCGACCACGCCAAAGCGTTCAGGGTCTTTCACACGATAGGCCCACAGGGTGCACACATTCTCACGCTCGGTCCGCTCAACGGCATCCATGAGCATACGGGTGAAACTCTGACCATAGAAGATGTTGTCTCCCAGCACCAGACAAGCGCTGTCCTTGCCGATGAATTCCTCACCGATGATAAAGGCCTGGGCAAGTCCCTCGGGACGCGGTTGCTCGGCATACTCGAAACGCACACCGATGTCTTCGCCCGTACCCAGTAGCCTGCGGAACATGGGCAGGTCCTGAGGCGTCGAAATAATCAGTATCTCACGGATGCCGGCAAGCATCAGCACAGAGATGGGATAATAGACCATCGGCTTGTCATAGATGGGTATCAGTTGCTTGGATATTCCTTTTGTCACCGGGTAAAGACGGGTTCCGGATCCTCCTGCCAGTACTATTCCTTTCATATCAGATTCGCCAGATTAATGGTTGTTTTAAGTTCAATTGATTTTGAATTGCGAAGATACAAAGATTTTGGTGAAAAGCCGCAAACTATTGTCGCAAAAAAAATAAAATCGCCGACTCAAGTCAGTCCCCATTGCCCACGTCAGCGCACATAGTGGGGCATCTCGGCGGGGATGACCATCGAGATTTCCACCATGCCGCACACCTTGCCCTCGCTGTCGCGCCACGGGGTCTGATAGATCATCTTTTTGACTCCCTGCTTGTCGATGGTATAGCAGTTGACTGTGTCGGTGGCTATCATGTGACGGATTTTCTCCTGCGACTTCTCGCTGTGACAGGGCATGAGGTTTTTGCCGAGCATCGTCTTGCCGTCCTTGTCAAAGGTAGCTCTTGACCGCTCGTTCATGAAAATCACCTTGCCTTCCAGGTCACACACGGTGATGGCACAGTGAGTGCCCTCGGCCCATGCCAGGGCCTCGTTAATCTTATCTTGCTCGTTCATGATGAGATGATTTTTACTTGTTGTTGACAACATTGACGGGTTTGCCGTCGAGATAGGCGGCGACATTACGGGTGATGACATCCATCAGGCGCACACGTGCCTCGTAACTGGTCCAGCCAATGTGGGGCGTGATATAGCAGTTGCGGGCGGTGAGCAACGGGTGGTCGGCAGCAGGCGGCTCAACGGCGGTGCAGTCGATGGCTGCAGCGTACAGATGTCCGCTGTTCAGAGCGTCGGCCAGGTCTTGTTCAACGATGAGGGCGCCTCGTGCAAGATTCAGCACGATAGATCCCTTTTTCATCATTGCCAATCGCTCGGCGTTGATCATGCCGGTGGTGTCGGCATTGAGCGGGCAGTGCATGGTCAACACGTCGCTGGTGCGCAGCAGATGCTCCAGGTTATCGGCCTTCATGACCCCCTCGGGCAACTGTTCGGGACTCTTGCTGGTCAGCGCCATCACACGCATATTCATCGCCAGGGCGATGCGCGCCACAGCGCTACCGATGTTACCCATGCCAACAACACCCATCTGTTTATCGGCCAGTTCAATGAGCGGTGTGTTGAAATAGGCGTAACTGCCGCAGTTGGTCCACTTCAAATCATGCGCCTCATCGGTGTAATGCTGGGGCTGCCAGCAGATGTTCAACAGGTGAGCGATGGTGAGCTGTGCAACACTGTCGGTGCTGTAGGCTGGCACATTGGTCACGATGATGCCGCGACGGGTTGCCTCGGCAACATCAACCACGTTAAAGCCTGTCGCCATCACACCGATATACTTGAGTTCAGGCAGTTGCGCGATGGCAGCGGCGTCAATAGGCACCTTGTTGGTCAACACCATTTCGGCATCGCGGCAACGCTCAACCACAGTGTCGGCGGTGCCAAAGTCATAGATGTCACAAGGGGCGAGTGAACGCATCGGTTCCCACGATAGGTCACCAGGATTTCCGGCATATCCGTCAAGAATAACGATTTTTCTCATAATTAATCGGCATTAATTGGTTAAATTGATGGACAAAATTAAACGAAAATTATCTAATTGACAAAAAATATCGTTAATTTTGCAGATTGAAAAAAGAAAAACCATAACCCGATGAATAACAAGAAACTGGTAGAGACGGTAGCCAATAATATTGGGCGAACGCCCGAGGATGTGAATAAGCTGCTCGAGGGTCTTGCGGGGGTGTTGCGCACCCGTTGCTGCGAAATGGACAGTATCCATGTTCCCTCGTTCGGCACATTTGAGCCCAAAAAACGCGATGAGCGTGTAATGGTGCATCCGCGCAACGGTAAACGGATGCTTGTGCCCCCCAAGATTGTGTTAGGTTTCAAGGTGAGCAATGTACTCAAAAACAAGCTCAAATAACAGGAGGAACAGTCACTATGAACACCAAGATAACATTCGTTGAACTTGTTGATTTGTTGGCTGAGTCCACCTCAACCACCAATCGCGTGTGCGAACTGTTCCTGCGCGAGCTTTTCAACACGATATCGCAGTCACTGATCAAAGGCAGACCGGTAACAGTTAAAGGCATCGGTGAGTTTAAGGTCGTGGAATCAGTTACCCGCAAGGATACTGACGAAGCATCGGCCCACAAGAGAATCGCCTTCACTCCAGACAAAAAACTCGCCGAGGCACTCAACGAGCCGTTTGCCCAGTTCAAAACCATTACACTGGATGATGAAGTGACCGACGAACAACTTGCCGAGATTGACGAGCGTTTCCCCTCAACCGTGATACCTCCGCCCAGCGAGGAGGACTTGCCCGCCGTCGAAGACATTGCCCGTATGGCCTCAACACTGGCCGTTGCACTTGAAGCGGCACAGCTGAAGGACATGCCCGAAAAGATTGAAACGGAACCAGCGCCCGCGCCTGAGCCCGAAGCAGAGCATATTCCCGCGGCAGAGACCACGGATAAACCGAAGCCAGTTACCAAGCCAGTGGTTGAACCTGAAGAGAAACCGCACATCGGACCAGCAATGGCAACATCAGTTGAGCATGAGCCCGTGAAACGCAAACCCATGCTCATCGGCATTCCCATCGACGGCCCCAGTCAACCGACACCCGAGCCCGAGCCCGTTGAGGAAGATGTATCCAGCAAGCGCTTCTACCGCCCCGAGCTTCGAAACACCTACACGCCCACACCCGAGCAAATCGAAGAAGCCAACCAAAAACCCACGCCCAAATGGTGGATTCCGCTGCTTGGATTGATTGCCGTGGCAGCATTGATGTGGTGGCTCTTCTCCAATAATAAAAATGGAGGGGTCAGCGGCAATGAAGAGCATGTGGTGATGGCCGCCGACACCATCAGCGAGAACGACAGTATCCTGATGGCAGAAGAAAAACCTGTCGAGCAGAAGTCCGAGCAAGAAAAACGGGCCGAAAAGATTGCCAAAACGCTCTCCAGTAGCCCTGAAGGAAAACCTGTGGAGAAGCCCGCTGAAAAGCCTATTGAAAAGGCGACTGCTGAAAAGCCTGCCACCACACAAAAACAAGTGACCGACATCGTAACTTCGCAGATTGTGCTCACCACCCTTGCCGAGAAGCATTATGGCAGTCCTTGGTTCTGGGTTTACATCTACGAGGAGAACAAGAGCATCATCTCTAACCCGAACAACATTAAACCAGGCACAAGTGTGGTTATCCCGCCTCCCGAGAAATACGGTATCAACCCCAATGACAAGGCCAGCCTCAAGAAGGCTCAAGTCAAGTCCTGGCAGTATCTGAAAGGGAAATAGATGCCGACCGATGGTCCGAAAACAAAAATGGAACGATATTGCAGTTGGCCCATTGATTTTTCAACACTAATTTTGCTAATTAGTCAAATCACACGAAAATATAATATTGCATTAAATTAGTTCAATTCGTGAAATTCGCATTAGCCCCGCAGGGCTTGGCTGCGCCGAGCTAAAGGTTGGGCCAAGATTTATACCATTGCAAACAAAAATGTCATCAAAGTGATCCCTTGATGACATTTTCTTTGGTATCGTGAATTGATTACCTCACGCGGCCCACGTAGCTGCCGTCACGGGTATCCACCTCGATGACCTCGTCAGTGTCAATGAACAGGGGCACACGCACGGTGGCACCAGTCTCGACGGTGGCGGGCTTGAGAGTGTTAGTGGCAGTGTCGCCTTTCACGCCGGGCTCAGTATAAGTAATCTTGAGCTGAGTCTTGATGGGCATCTCGGCAAACAGCACGGTCTCGGTCGATGCGTCGCTGACAACCTCCACGATGTCACCTTCCTTCATAT
>DAIREJ010000033.1:16649-17314 GCA_036795635.1 Sodaliphilus sp. | reverse complement strand
ATGAAGGCCTACAACCGCCTGGCCGACGCCTTCACGCCGCTGGCCAAGGGTATGACGAGCGAGTTCTGCAACCAGAACGCCTATGACTGCGTGCAGATTCACGGCGGTAGCGGCTTCATGCGCGACTACGCCTGTGAGCGCATCTACCGTGACGCCCGCATCACCAGCATCTACGAGGGCACGACCCAGTTGCAGGTGGTTGCTGCCATCCGCCACGTCACCACGGGCACCTATTTGAACCAGATCAAGGAGTATGCCGCTCGCGAGTACAGCGAGGCTGTCGCTCCCATGAAGGCCAAGCTCGAGGCGATGACCGCCCTCTACGAGGATACTTTTGCTAAGGTTCAGGCCGCCGAGGATCCCGAGTACATTACCTTCCATGCCCGTCGCCTGGTCGAGATGCTCGGTCACATCATCATGGGCTATCTGCTCATCGGTGACGCCAGCAACGAGCCCGACCTGTTCATGGACAGCGCCAAGGTCTATGTCAACATGGGCGAGGCCGAGGTGGCACGCCACGCCAAGTTCATTGGCGGCTTCAACACCGAGGACCTGGCAGCCTACATGAGGAAATAATAAAACTACGAATTTCACGAATCATTCAAATTATTCATTTTTATATGAAGAAGTGCTATTTTTTGTTAATGGTCATGCTTATGGCACTG
>DAIREJ010000033.1:0-16566 GCA_036795635.1 Sodaliphilus sp. | reverse complement strand
AAGATGGTGTGCCCGATTTGTTTATGTATCATGGTACCTATACCGTATCGGGTGATAAGCTGATCGTTACCTACATTTACGCATACGAGACCGAGACAGTTGAATGTACTTATCAGGTGAAGGGTGACAAATTGACGATTACTACTGAGGAGGGAAATAGCATATTCACTCGTGTTAACGACAGCGTCATTGAGCCGTATCTGTAAATTATAGCTGAGTCATGAACCGGGAGAAGGAGATATATAAGGTGACGCTGGTGGGCAGCGCGGGGAATGTGGCGCTGTTGACCTTTAAGTTCATCGCTGGTGTGCTGGGAAACAGTTCGGCGATGATTGCCGATGCCGTGCACTCACTCTCGGATTTCATCACCGACGTTGTTGTCCTCGCCTTTGTTCATGTGAGCGCTAAGCCGCAGGATGTGGGCCACGACTACGGGCACGGCAAGTACGAGACTTTTGCCACGTTCGTCATCGGACTGGCTCTGCTGGCAGCCGCCACGGGCATCATCGTTTCGGGCGTTGCCAAACTTATCGACTGGGCAGGCGGCAAGCAACTCGCAGCCCCCGGATGGTTGGCACTGGCTGCCGCCATCATCTCGATAGTGGTCAAGGAAATCCTGTACCGCTACACAGTTGTTACGGGTAAGAAACTTGATTCTCAGGCACTTGTCGCCAACGCTTGGCACCACCGCAGCGATGCCTTCTCGTCGATAGGAACGATGGTGGGCATCGGTGGCGCTATCCTGCTGGGCAACCGTTGGACCGTACTTGACCCGCTGGCCTCGGTTGTTGTGGGCATCATGCTGGTAAAGGTTTCCGTCAACTTGCTGCGTGGCAGTGTCGGCGAACTCACCGAGTCCTCGTTGTCGTCGGACATTGAAAAGGAAATCGAGGACATCATCTGCTCCTTCCCTGATGTGAGCGAGCCGCACAACTTGCGCACACGGCGCATCGGCAACCGCTTCGCCATCGAGGCCCATGTGCGCATGGACGGCAATATACCGCTCACGGTCGCTCATGACCGCGCCACAGCCATCGAGGAACGGCTGCGGGAACGTTTCGGCCGTCAGACCCATGTCACGATCCACATGGAGCCTGTCAAATGAACAACTCCTGATAAAACAAAGGGAAACGGCCTGTCAAGTGTCGCTTCCCTTTTGTTTAATGGATATAACCTTAATCGTAATTCAAGTTGTTATTCTGTGTGGGGATTCCATCCTTTGATACCTTAAAACCAATAGATGTGCCACTCTTCTTTTCAAGTGTATTAATCACTTTGTCCTTTGCTACATCTGGACTGTTTATAATAGTGAATGAGTTGGTGTAGTTGGCACCCTTGCTAGTCTTGATATTAAGATTCAACTCACAGATAAGGTTATACTTATCTTTGGCCAGTTCGGCTGTTGACTTAGGGCTGAATTCAAACTTTACACCAAATTCGGCAGGAAACTTGTCGCTGGTGATGGATTGTGTCCACAATGTTGAAGTGATTTTGTCTTTGACATTTCGCCCATTCTCGGCTTTGAATGTGATAAACACGTTGCAAGCGTCAAGCAGGTCTTGTGATAAATTCAAACCGTATGTAGCGGTGGCCGTGGTCTTCTCCTTGGGCTCGTCGCTGCCGCATGAGGTCATTGTGAAAACAGACACAATCAACAGGACTGCTATATAAAAATACTTTTTCATAGTCGTTAATTTTTGGAATTAGTTGCCTAAGATGATTTTGATGACCGCGTTTACGTCGCCGATATTTACTTCATTGTCACCATTGACATCACCTTCCATGAGTTCCTCAACGGGTGCTACACCAAAGAGGTCCACTGCGATGACCATGTCGCCCAACTGGATGTCGATGGTCGCGTTAGCAGCGGCGTCAGTGAAGCGTGCTGTCAAGTTAACGGGTACTGCACCCAGCATGGGACCTAACCAGTAATCATACTGTGGGTCGTCACCAGGGGTAATCGTAATAGGCTCGTTGTAGATGATGGTAGTGTAACCATACTCGTCGGTGCCAGTCACGCCGTTAACCTCGATGTTGCCGACAGGAATATTCTCTCCATCTGATTCAAGGACAAAGTTCTTCAGACTCAAGTCATAAGTGCCGTTATTGTTGGTTACTACGACTTCTACTAAATCCTGCTCAGTGACATGGCCGTTCACAACAACCTTGAGATGGCAGGCGTAGTTGGTGGCGTTAAGAGCCATTGCGCAGCACAAGGCTGCCAGAATTGCTAATGAATGTTTCATTTCTTTATAAATGATTGAGTTAAAGTTCAAGATTAAAAATGGCCATAAACCAGGTAGTTGATCAGCGCGGTCAGGTCGTCCATGCCGATGCCACCCACAGCGTCAACATCAGCATTTTCAAGGTTTATGCCTTCAGTTGTGTTGAACACTAAATAGTTAATCAAAGCGGTCAAGTCATCCATGCCGATCACTCCGTTACCGTCAACGTCACCACGAAGTACGGTCGAGACGGTCACATTAATGATATAGGCAGTAGCCATCTGCAGGTCGCCCGAAACGGCACTGATGACGATGCGCCAGGAGCCGTCAGCGTTTTGTTCCATCGACTTGGTGACTACAGCGCTGGCACCCTCGACAGTGGCAGTAAAGTCGTCAAGATTGGGCGTTCCAGTGATTTGCATATTGTAAGTCGTCACGGCAGGATCCCATCCTTCGATAGTTGTGCCCTGATAGCACAGATCAGTCGTCGTTGCCAAGTAAACCAGTTCCATATCGTCAACATATACGGCATCACCGTCATTGCCCTGACCAGGAATGGCGTTGGTCGAGAAGGTGACGAAGATGGCTTCGGTCGCAGCATTGTTGGCGGCATAGGTCTCGTAGTCCATCGGGAATGTGAACTCGGTCCAGTCGCAGGCGGTAATCTGCCCGCCGACAATGCTGCCCGACAGGTTGGTGTAAACCGTGTCCTCGGGCTCCTGGTAGTAGGTGCCGTCAAAGGTCTTCACGCTGACCGTTGCCTTGTAATTGTCGTTGGTGCTGCCCTGGACATACTTCATCCACAGCTTGAAGGCATCAGGCTTGGCATATATGGGCATATAGAACTTCTCACCGAGGGCGTCGGTTGTTGTCGAAGTCTTGTCCATCTCGGCATGATTCTTGGGGTCTGTAGCAAAGACGCCGCCTGCATTGAGCTGGCCGTTGGTCATCGTGCCGTTTGCAAGCACGCCGAACACGCGTCCAGTGGTAATCATAGCAGAGTGTTGGCCAGTCGAGCCTGCGTGAACGTCATCACTGGCCATCAGTTTGCCACCATTGGCTGCCATGCTGGCAAGGGTGCCTTTGGCTGTCTTGAAACTGTGCCAACGATCAGGCTCTCCATTGTCAGCGTTCCATGCTTCAAAGTCACTGTTGGGCAGCTGGAAGTGGTCGCCCACGGTGTTGAACCACATGGTGACACCATAGGCGGGAATGGCGACATCAGCAGCCATCATGCCGTTGGTAACACGTGCGAACAGGATGGTGTACATCGAGCCCAAGACGGTGCCTGTGGCTACGGTTTGTTCGGCGCTAAAGGTGGTGATGCCATCGGTGGTAGCACTGGGCACGTTGGTCATATTCAAGATCAGGTTCATGTTCATGAAAGGTACCGCCAAAATCAATTTGTTGAGGCCGTCGCTCTGCTGCTCAACCGTCACAGTGGCGGTTTCGGTGTTGGTTTGTCCGTTACGAATAACGAGGATGGGCCCCGTGTAACTTTGGGCATTGAGGGCCATGGCGGCCGTCAGTGCTACAAAAAGTGCAATAATTGTCTTCTTCATTTTGTTGATATAATTAAGTTTTTTGTTCTTGCTTTATTTGATATGGTAGATGATGCCCAGCGTGCCGTATAGTGGTCGTAGCGTCTCCACCGAGTGGAAGTCGCTCTTGAACAGGCCGCTCAGACCATATGTGACTTCGGCAAACGCGCCCCAGTGGTGGCTGAACTGGCAATCGGCGCCCACGTCAAGACCCCACTGCATGTGGCGCATGTTGGCGTCGAAGTCAAAGTCACCGCGTTCTCCGGGCTCGGTGCCCATCTCAATCTTGGGGCCGACAGGCGTTCCCTCACGCAAATAGCCATCATAGGCCCAACCCCAAAAGCGACGGTTGGTGAGCCATCCCATGAACGCACCGCCGCGCAGGCGCCAACGATCATTGATGTTGTAGGCGGCTTGGATGGGCAGGGTAATGCGGCGCTGTGCACTAATGATGCGCACATTGCCGTTGAAAATGCCTTTCAGCGATTCGTCACCTCTCACCACCTCAATGTCATAGTTCTTCACCCGGCTGTCCACGTCCATGTTGCCCAGCTCGAAACGGAGGCCCGAATGCACGGCCCAGCGCTCGCCCAAGGGGTAGGACGCTTCGGCAGCGATGACGAAGCTGAATTTAGGATTATAGCTGTTGATGTGGCGTATTTTATTATCCAGATGGGTGGGTACCGTGCCGCCAAGCGCGTAGCCCAGTCTGGTATCCAACTTCATGTTGTCAAGCACGCCGGCATTTGTGCCAAGCATGGTGAATGCCGTCATCAGCGCAACAATATAGAGTTTCTTTATAGTCATGATTGGTACAAGTCTTTTATTCTTTATGAGTGCATATGAGACTCACTTTATCCACACACAACCGACTGCCGATAGCGCCGATAAAGTCACCGCCGCTCGCACTTGAAGAAAAGACGATGGCGAGGCTATAGCCGCGGTCGGCAAGCAATTGCTCGTCTAAGTCGGCGCGGTATTCAAACTTCACGTCCCATGGCGTCCATTGGGTGGTTGGGGTGACATAACCCATGTTGGCGATAGCCACAATCAGGTCACTCGACAAAATGTTGTCGCCATAGAGCACCACCTCGTTGCCACTCGCGTCGTGGTTACGGTAGAACACGGCATAAATAGACGCCGAGTCGGTGCGACCTTCAATGGGATTGCCGTAGAAGTCCTGAACTGACGGTCCAGGCTCAAAGGTATAGAAGCCGGTGAACCTGTCAGGTCGGCCGGTGAATGGAATACCGAATCGTGTCGCATGCAGATGGTCGCTCATCGCTATTGCGATGTCAAAGGTACCCAAGAACATGTTGCCTGCAGCCAGACGCTTGTTGGACATCTTGCCAAAGGGGCCTGTGTCACGGGTGGTGAGGCACACGCCAGCACCATCAAATCCGTTGGCAAGCGGGGTAGTGGGGTAGTCCATCGGCTGGGCTGAACTCATCGAGATGCGGAAACCGGCATTGGCGGTGGCCCAGTTGTTGCCGACTGTGCCGTCGGCCAACAGGTCGTGCCACGTGTAGTAGCGCTGATTCGCTGTTTCTAGTTCAAAGAGTTCAAAATTATAGTGCAAGGTATCGGTCACGATCTGCGCCGTCGGAACTACTCTTACAGTGTAACGGCGGGTCCATTGGCCGTCCTGTGAGGTGACAGTGTATTCAACAGGACCCTTGCTGAAGTCATGCGTGCTGCCACTGGCAGGTGACACACTGGCTTGGGGCGAGAGTTTGAACTCTGGACTCAGGCTGGTAACATCAGCATTGCCGCGCACCGTGAAGACGATAGCGGTGTCGGTCGAGAACACTACCTGCATCGAGTCAGTCGCTTGATAAAAGAAAGACGACGGGTCGGCCACGTGCAGAGTGACGGTTTCGATGTCGGCTTCGCACCAATCAGGTTCTTCACCCAGGCATGAAGTGTTAATCAATGCAATGACTGCAGTGATTGTGACAAAGAACAACAGGTAAATATATCGTCTAAATAATGCTATCATAAAAAACCATTGCTTGTTCAAAATTGCAAAAGTACGCAAATTCTAGATAGTTCAAGCACTTTTCGTGAGTTTTTTATAGATAATTAAACCTTCTGGAAGGGCTCTGGAAGGAATGGACATGCATTTCAGTGAAATTTTCTGTTTAGTGTTGTTGATTATAAAATAAATGGTTACCTTTGTAGGCTTGAATCACTTGTGGGGTTTTCCGTCAGATGGAACGAGATGAATGCCCCGACTACATGAATCAGGACACTGCAACATGGAGAAATTGATTGATAAAATACTGGAACTCAGGATATTCAGAGCATTTAAGGTCAAGACGACACCACGGTGGATTATTCTATTGCTTGATATGCTCATCGTGATGGCGAGCTACGTCGCTACTATGGTGGCGGGTATGTACTCGATGCACACGGTTACAGCTCCGCTCAGCATTCTATATAACGGTTTCATCGTCTTTGCGGTATATTTTCTTGTCACCTATGTATCAAAGAGTTATACTTGGGTGATTCGTATGTCGGTCATCGAGGACCTTTACCGCATCTTCATGGTTATAGCTATCTCAACGCTACTGCTGGTGGTGTTGAATGTAGCACGTCTGGTGCTGTTCGGCGTGGTCTTCCTGAAGTTCTGGGACATCTTGGTCATCGGTGCCATCTCGTTCTCGTTGATGATGATTGAGCGTCTGTGCATCAAGTACCTTTATATGCGCATGAACAGTGCAACCGAGGGGCGTAAGCGTGTACTCGTGTTGGGAACATCGTTCGGTTCGGTATTTCTAGCCAACGCGCTCAAGGGCGAGATAGGTGGTAAATACCTTCCTGTGGGTCTGCTCAGCATCAAACCTAACGAGGAGCGTGACGAGATCAACGGCTTGAAGGTCTATATCTATGACCCGACACGAATGAACGACTTCTTTGAGAAAAACAAGATAGACGCCCTCATCTTTGACTCCAAGAGCGACAACCTGATGAACAGCGGCTTTGCTGACTACTTCATTAAGAATGACATCCCCTTGTTGACGATGAACAAGGTGGCCGAGTTTGAGCAGAGTACGAACAAAGACGAGAAAACAGGCATATCTACCTACGTTAAGGAAGTACAGATCGAGGACCTTTTGGGTCGCCCGCCCATTGTGCTTGACAACCCGCTGGTGAGCCAGCACATCAAGGGCTCGTGTGTGCTCATTACGGGCGCTTGCGGTTCTATTGGCAGCGAAATTGTGCGTCAGGTGGCTAATTACAGTGCAGAAAAGATTATACTGTTTGACCAGGCCGAGACGCCCATGCACGATGTCGCCTTGGAGATGAAGAAAGACCATCCCGGTGCCGATATTGAACTTTTCATGGGAGACGTGCGCAACCGTGAACGTCTTGAGGAAGCCTTCAGCAAGTTTCGACCTCGCTATGTATTCCATGCCGCGGCCTACAAGCATGTGCCCATGATGGAAATCAATCCCACCGAAGCCATCCTCGCCAATGTCATGGGAACGCGCAATGTGGCGGATTTGGCGTTGAAGTATGACGTCTATAAATTTGTGATGATTTCCACCGACAAGGCTGTCAATCCCACCAATGTCATGGGTTGCACTAAGCGTCTTGCCGAGATTTATTGCCAGTCGTTGTTCTTTGATGCGCAGAAACAGGGCAAGAAGACACAGTTCATTACTACACGTTTCGGTAATGTGTTAGGCAGCAATGGCTCGGTGATTCCGCTGTTCCGCAAGCAGATTGCAGCCGGTGGACCCGTGACGGTGACCCACAAGGACATTATCCGTTATTTCATGACGATTCCTGAGGCATGCTCATTGGTACTTGAGGCAGGCTGCATGGGAAGTGGCGGGGAAATCTACATCTTTGATATGGGTGCTCCGGTCAAAATCTATGACATGGCACGTCGCATGATCTCGCTGGCCGGTCTCAAGCCCGATGTGGATATCGAGATCAAGGAAATCGGTTTGCGTCCAGGCGAGAAACTCTATGAGGAGTTGCTCAATGATGCCGAGCAAGTGACTGCGACTCTCAACAAAAAAATCATGATTGCCAAGGTAAGGACCTATGACTATCACGATGTGTGTGACAACATCGACCAGATTGTTGACCTCGCCAATAAGGGTGACGTTCACGGCATGATTTTCGCCATGAAGCAGTTCGTGCCTGAGTACAAGAGCCAGCAGAGCCGCTTTGAGGAAATTGATAAGGAGATTGAGAATAATTCAGCGCCTGTTGACGAAGCGTTGGTTAATCACCAACCCACTGCCGAATAGGCTTTTAAGGATAGTGTATAAAATAATGGAAGCCGGTTCCTCATGGAAAGCCGGCTTCATTATTATAATGCTATTATGAAACTTTCTTAGTACTTGACAATGTGGTAATCCTCGCGGGGGCGCCAGTTGCGGGTTAAAAACCACATGGTTATTAAGGCGATTACAATGGTGATGACTACCATTACGGACATCATGGACCAACTAACCATGCGGCCCTTGGTGGCATAGAAAATATCCTCCCAGTTGTAGATGTTCATGTCCTTGGCGATGTTGTAATCAAACTTCCACACGGCTGTCTTAGTGAAGGGAATCAGCGACATCGCCGCATAGCTCGCAATGGTGCCGAAGCGTCCGCGGTAATTGCCCAAGAATTTGCGGAATCCTTCAGCAATGAAGCCCAGGATAAAGCATCCAAGTGCCAGGATTTCATGTCCTTGCCCGAAGAGGAAGTTGAGTAAAAGCAGCAATACGGCACACAGCATGGCAAGTCCGGGCAAGGGGTAACGCTCGCACAATTTATAATAAGGCCATGCGGCTAACAGTGCTGCAGGGACGGCGCTATAGGTCCACGCATAGGGGTGGAAAAAACCGAGAATCTCGACAACAAAAAAAGCAAGCACATACAATAAGGCAAGTCCTATCACTTTTAAAGCTCGTTCCATATCTTAGGGTCAATTTTTAATTTGTTGCGGCAAAAATACATCATTCTTGCTAAACTACAACTAAAAATATGGAGAAAATGACTTTTTTTCATTTAAAGTAGTAAAAATGGGCTTTTGCGGGTTGTTATATGGTGCATGCTGTTGATTAGGAAAAATATTGTACCTTTGTCGCGGTGAAGATAGTCAGGACGTCAATATTGCCATTCAGGGGATTCACGGCGATTAATCTGCTGGGGATGCTTTTTGTACATCCTGGAGTTTATTTGAGCGATGAATTGATGAATCATGAGCGCATCCACTCTGCCCAGCAGCGCGAGATGCTCTTTGTGTTCTTTTACCTTGCCTATTTCATCGAGTGGTTGACAAGGCTGCCCATGCGCGGCAATGCCTACCGCAACATCTCGTTTGAACGCGAGGCCTATGCCAATCAACGCAATCTTGACTATCTGAAGCATCGCCGGCTGTATGCTTGGCGCCACTATATGAAACGAACTCCTTTACCACACAAGAGACATTCATCATGAAAAAGATAACCATAGTTTTATTGATGGCGATTGTAACTGTGTCGCAACTCGCCGCCTACACTGCCCAGGAAGCGGTGGATAAATTTGTGTCCCACAGCTCGTTGCGTTATGCTTCGCTGGGTGTTCAGGTCATTGACCTGGATTCGGCAAAGTCTATCGCCAGTTTTCGTCCCGAGCAAGCCAATATCACAGCTTCGACAATGAAAACTGTGGTCTCGTCGGCAGCGCTGGGCTTGTTGGGACCTCATTTCCGCTTTGAAACGCCGGTCTATCTTGACGGCGAAATCAGTGACAATTGTCTTTATGGTGACATTATCGTCAAGGGAATGGGCGATCCTACGTTGGGCTCGGTCTTCTTGCCCTGCCAGGCAAACATCGTTGATGAAATTGTCTCTGCATTGAAGGCTCGAGGCATTAACCGCATTGAAGGAAGTATTATTTGTGACGATTCTTATTATGGATTCCCATACTTTGACGAGGATTGGGACGTGGGCGATTTGGCCTATGATTATGGTGCTGCTGTCCATGCCCTGAATTTTCATGATAACCTTGTGAAAGTGTCCTATACGCTTGACGCTCGTGGACGAGTGTCACGGTCATCATTCTCTCCCTCAGTGCCTGGATTGAAGGTGATCAGTCGTTGCCGAGGCAGCCGTCGCAATGCGATTACTCCATATCTGGATTACAGTGTTCCGGCACTTGTGGTTACTGGAGAAACGAGTGGCAAGACGTTCAGCAACACCTATGCCAACCCAACGCCAGCTCCGATGCTGGCCGATAGTTTGGAACGCACGTTGCGCGCAAATGGCTTTCAACTATTTACTGCCAGTGAGACTCCTGCAGATTTGAACAAAGAGCGCACTTTGCTGGTGTTGCACAAGTCGCCCGAGTTAACCGAAATCATCACGTCGCTGCTTGACCGCAGCGACAACATGTTTGCCCATGCATTGCTGCGTGCCATCGGTGCGCGTGACTATGAAGTGAGGAGTATGGATCGTACGCCTGCAGATCTCGACGTCATCGGTGTCGCCGCAGTCAAGCGTTGGCTGGAGCAGCAAGGCATCAGCACCGAGCCATTGTTCATGCGCGACGGCAGTGGATTGGCACGTGCTAATAAGGCGTCGGTCAATTTCTTTGGTGATATGTTGACGATGATGGCTCATCGTAGCTTTGATGGTGTGCGTCTGTGCGATCTCATGCCCAAAGCTGTTGGCCGTGCCGGCAATACCCTCAAGGCTAATGCCTTGAGCGACAAGATTGTCCTCAAGTCGGGCAGTATGCGCCATGTGCAGTGCTTTGTGGGTTACTATCCAGCCGAGGAACCCCGCTATTGTTTCGCTGTTCTAGTGAACAACTTTACCTGTTCGCAAGCGTCGATACGTGAACAGATTGGCACATTCCTGTGCAATCTTTTTGAAGGAAGATAAAAATCCTCGAAAAATAGTTGGTGTTTCAGAAAAAATGCCTAAAATTGCAGGTTAAAAGTAAAGCAAATCCTGGGCGGGAATCCGCTAAGCGATTATATAACTGATGATTATGAATATGTCAATTGAGAAAATGCTATCTCATGTCTATGAGATAGAGGGTTTGATGCTCGTTACCCGTCGATTGGGTGATGAGAACACCCCCGAGGTGATTACCAATAAGATTCAGCGCAAGGTGCGCGAATTGGCCGAGATGTGTGGCGTCGCCCTTGACGCTCCGCAAACGGCTGAGGCTCCCGCCGAGGCTGAGCAATTGCCCCGTGAGCAAAATGATGTCCATGAGTCGGTGAATCATGGCAATGTTGAAGAAATCAAGGAGGTTTCAGAGGAAGATGAAAAGGTCCCTGTAGCCGACCGTGAACCTGACGATGATATCACAGTAGAGTGGATTGAAGCAGATGAGGAACCTGTTGATGGCACGGTTGATAGGCCTGCTGCTATCCCGACGCCTCCAGCGTTCAAACCAATTGATGAACCGCAAGAGCCTGAACAGACCATAGATGAACCGGATCCAGTGATGATTAACGATGAGCCTGTTCCTGAGCCGGATCCCGAACTGGTACCTGAAGCCGAGGACGAGCCAATTGTTCCTGAGAATTTCATCGAGTTGGACAGGTTGCCCGAGCCCGAGGACGAGATGCCTCTGCCTCCGCTTCCCACTGATTTCCCCGAGGTCATTGAAGAGCCTGCTGCCCCGATGCGCGTTGACGAGAAGTTGCAGCGCAACCTCTCAAAAGATATCCGCAAGGCTTTTTCGGTCAATGACCGTTTCCTCTACCAGCGTGAACTGTTTGCTGGCAGTGCCAGTGCGATGGACACCGCTCTTGACCACATCGAGATGATGAGCAGCTACGGTAATGCTGAACTGTATTTCTACAGTCAGTTGCATTGGGATCGCGAGAACGAGGTCGTTCAGGACTTCATGAACATCGTGCGAAACCATTATCAAAAGTGACATGCCGACTATGGCAGGCAAGCTGTACATAGTGCCTACTCCTGTGGGGAATCTCAACGATATGACGCCTCGCGCTATCGAGGTGCTCAAAGCGGTTGACACCGTTCTGGCCGAGGATACCCGCACTAGCGGCGTGTTGCTCAAACACTTCGGTATCACCACGCCCATGCGCAGTCACCACAAGTTCAATGAACATGAGGCGGTGACTGCTGTGGTAGAACAACTGATGAGTGGTGCTGTGATGGCGCTTATCAGCGATGCCGGCACACCGGGCATCAGTGACCCGGGTTTCCTGTTGTCGCGCGAGTGTCGCCGTCAGGGTGTGGAAGTTGAGACCTTGCCGGGAGCAACGGCATTTGTGCCAGCTCTGGTCAATTCTGGCTTGCCCTGTGACCGTTTCGTCTTCGAAGGTTTCCTGCCTCAGAAGAAAGGCCGTGCAACTCGTCTTGAGGAATTGAAGAACCAGCCGCTCACGATGGTTTTCTATGAGTCGCCAGTCAGATTGCTCAAGACGCTGCAGCAGTTTGTTAATGTCTTCGGCGCCGAACGTGAGGCGAGCGTGGTGCGGGAAATCAGTAAGGTACACAACTCCACTCACAACGGCACTCTCGGCGAACTTGTAGAGTATTTCACCACCAACGCGCCGCGAGGAGAAATTGTCATCGTAGTGGCAGGTTGCCCGCCCGAGGCCACGGTCAAGGTTGATAAATATGCCGCCTTCAAGCAGAAGAAGGCTAAAGTCTGAAATAACAAACAAGAAGATATCAAGCACTAAGCAATAAAGTTTGACAATAATTAAAATCCAATAGGTATGAAAAAGATTTTTTATTTGGTTTGGTTGATGGTCGGGTTGGCTGTGATGCCAGCCTGCCAACGCGCTAACAAATTGGAGCAGGAAGCCTTGCGTCAGGACTCGATCAACGCAGTTCTGCAGGATTCCATCAACACAGCCAATGCCGAGAAGGACAGCCTCATGCAACTCATGAGTGACATCGCTGATGGTATGTCGCAAATCAAAGAACTTGAGGATATTGTCTCGGTGAACAATTTGAGCGGCGAGACCCCTGACCGCAAGAAGCAGTTGCGCGACGACATTGTGCTCATCCAGCAATCAGTCAATAAGCACAAGCAGCGTCTTGAAGAACTGGAGAAGCGGCTCAAGCAATCGACCAACTATAATGACAAGATGGCTAAATCCATCGCCCTGATGAAGCAGCAGTTGGAAGATCAGCAGAAGACCATCAATAACTTGACTGATCAGCTGGCTGCAGCACACATTCAGATTAAGAACCTCAACCAGAGTGTGGACTCGCTGAACACGGTCAACAAGGCTGTAATCAAGGAGAAAGAGGAAGCTCAAGAAGAATCCAAGAATTTGACCAATGAGGTGAATAATCTGAACACTTGCTATTACGTCATCGGTTCGATGAAGGAACTCAAGGCCCACAAAATCGTGGAGTCGGGTTTCCTGCGCAAGACCAAGATTCTCCAGGGCGATTATGAGATGTCCTATTTCACCAAGGCCGACCGTCGCACATTGAACGAGATTCCCCTTCACAGCGCTAAGGCTCAGGTGATGACCAATCACTCCAAAGGCTCCTATGAGATCGTGGACCAGGGTGGCATGAAGGTGTTGCGCATCTTGAATGCTGACCGCTTCTGGGAAAAATCCAATTTCTTGGTTATCAAGGTGGACTGATGAGAGTCGTCCTTGCGTTTGACAAGTTCAAAGGCTCGGCGACCGCCCGTGAGCTCAACGATGCGGTGAGTGAAGCACTCAGCGGCATCGATGGGCTTGATGTAACGTGTGTGCCTGTTGCCGACGGTGGCGACGGAACGACTGAGGTCTTGGCTGCATCGGCTGATGGAGGACAATGGATAACAATTCAGGCACCAGCCCCATTAATTCAGCTGAATCCTGTTGATGCTGCTTATTTCCTGTGTGATGACGGCACAGCACTGATCGAGGTGGCTGCGGCAAGTGGCTTGGCGCGGGTTCCCGCCGATTTGCGTGACCCATACAAAATGAATACGTTGGGCACTGGACTGCTGATGCTTGACGCTATGGAGCGCGGTAGCCGTCACATCGTGTTGGCATTGGGCGGCTCGGCGACTTGCGATGCGGGAATGGGTATCATGTGCGCCTTGGGTGCGGAATTCATCTCGCGAGAGGGACACTTGCTATTGCCTGGCGGAATCGCTTTGCAGGACATTGATCACATTGAGACCGCAGGCATTTCCCAAATGGTGCATGATTGCCGTTTCACCCTCCTTGCCGATGTGGATAATCCCTTGTGCGGGGAGCGTGGCACTGCTGCGGTCTATGGACCGCAGAAAGGCGCCAGTCCTGAGCAGGTGATTCAGTTAGAACATGGTATGCGCCGCGTGGCCGACATCGTGGGCCAGGACATTGCCTGCAAGTCGGGCTGTGGTGCGGCTGGCGGCATCCCGTCGCTGATGATGCACCTGTTGGACTGTGAATTGCTGCCTGGTGCACCCTATGTGTTTGCACGCAACGGCATGAACGAGGCACTCAATCAGGCCGACCTTGTCATAACAGGAGAGGGGCAGTTGGATCGACAGACGCTGATGGGAAAAGGACCCGGCTGTGTCTTGCAGATGGCCCAGGCGCAGGGTATTCCTGTGGGTGCAGTCTGTGGCATCATCGCCACCGACATTACTCCTACAGCTGCTGGCTTTTGCGATGCCGTCGCCGTGAGTGAGGGCCTGCCACTTGAAGAGGCAATGGAACATGATGCCACCCTCGTGCGGGTATCAGCGGCGGTTTGCGATTTGGTAAAGAAACAGATGACTACAGTATAATAGTTATTCAGGAGATGCAATGGTTGAATGACATATTCATGTCGCACTCGGCAGTGCAAGCAGTGGTTGTCCTGTCGTTGCTGTGCGCCTGTGGATTGGCTTTGGGTAAACTCAAGGTTCTTGGCGTTTCGCTCGGCGTAGCCTTTGTGTTCTTCTTGGGAATCCTGGCGGGCCATCTGGGCGTGTCGATTGATGCCGACATGCTGCAATATGCCCAGAATTTTGGACTTGTCCTGTTCGTTTATGCGTTAGGCTTGCAGGTGGGACCTGGATTCTTCAGTTCGTTCCACAAGTCGGGCCTCACGCTCAACCTCTTTGCCGTTGGTGTCGTTTTGTTGGGCACAGTCCTGACCTTGTTACTGCCCTTGATGGGCATTGACTTGAGTGATGCTGTGGGTATCATGTGTGGTGCGACGACCAACACGCCGGCGCTGGGTGCTGCGCAGCAGACACTGTCCCAACTTCATCAGCCCGAGAGTGGCGCTGCATTGGGTTGTGCTGTGACCTATCCGCTTGGCGTCGTGGGTGTGATTCTTGCCTTTGCCTTGATGCAGAAGGTGTTGGTGCGCCCCACCGACCATCTCGTTGACGAGAGCGAAGAAGAGGCTGACCACACCTTCATTGCCACCTATCAGGTGCGCAACGAGGGCATCATTGGGAAGACTGTTGGCGATTTGGCTCGCATCAGTCCCCGTCAATTCGTCATTTCGCGCTTGTGGCGCGACGGCAAAGTGACGATTCCTGAAGCCGACACGGTGCTCATGCGTGATGACCGTCTGCTGGTGACCATGGAGGACCAGGATGCAGCCGAGGCCATGGAAGTGCTGTTCGGCAAGCAGGAAACAACCGACTGGAACACGGGCGAGATCGACTGGAATGCCATCGACAGCGATCTTGTTTCACAGGCGATACTTGTCACCAAACCTGAGATTAACGGCCGCAAGTTGGGCTCACTGCGGTTGCGCAAGCACTTTGGCGTGAACATCAGCCGTGTGAACCGTGGCGGACTGCAACTGTTGGCTACTCCCGATTTGCGCTTGCTGTTAGGTGACCGCATCATTGTGGTGGGACACCGCGAGGCCATCAAGAATGTCGAGCAGGAAGTGGGTAATGCGGTGAAAATGCTTGACGAGCCTAACCTCATCACGGTGTTTGTTGGCATGACCTTGGGACTTATCCTGGGTTCTATACCCATCGTGCTGCCTGGCATATCTTCGCCTGTAAAATTGGGTTTGGCAGGTGGCCCCATCATCGTGGGCATCCTCATGGGCGCCTTTGGACCCCGCATTCATGTGAACGCTTACACGACGACCAGTGCCAACCTCATGCTTCGCTCCATTGGTCTTGCGCTTTATCTCGCCTGTCTGGGATTGGCATCGGGTCCTGATTTCTTTGCAACGGTCATGCGTCCCGCAGGCTTGCTGTGGGTGGGTACGGGTTTTCTGCTCACGGTTATTCCCGTCATTTTAGTGGGATGGTTGGCCTTGCGGATGGCGCACATTGACTATGCTGCTGTGTGCGGTATGCTCAGCGGTGCTATGGCTAACCCCATGGCCATGAATTATGCCAACGACACGCTGGACAGCGACCGCCCGTCGGTCGCTTATGCCGCAGTTTATCCCTTGAGCATGTTCCTGCGTGTGATTGTCGCACAAGTGATACTCCTTCTTTTCCTTTAGAAAAACAGGGTGGGGGATTAGAGAAATTTTTGTAACTTTGTGCATCCGTAATAATCCAAAATGTGCAAAGTTATGAAGATTGGAGATAAGATTCCCGAGTTCCTGGGGCTGGACCAGGATGGCAACGAAGTGAAAGCCAGCGATTTCGCAGGTAAGAAACTCATCATCTATTTTTATCCGAAGGACAACACCCCGGGTTGCACGGCCGAGGCTTGCAGCCTGGCTACGGGCTACGGTGCGTTGAAGCGTGCCGGCTATGCCCTGCTGGGCGTGAGCAAGGACAGCGCGGCGAGCCACCAGAAGTTTGCCGACAAATACAGCCTGCCGTTTCCCCTCATCGCCGATGTGGACACCACCTTGAATCAGGCCTTCGGTGTCTGGCGCGAGAAGAAGATGGCGGGCCGCACC
>DAIREJ010000032.1:0-17639 GCA_036795635.1 Sodaliphilus sp. | reverse complement strand
TGGCCCGCCTTCTGGATGATGCCTGTGAACTTCCATTCCTGGCCTGCCGACGGCGAGATCGACATCATGGAAGAGGTGGGTTACCACCCCGACTTTGTGTCGTCGAGCCTGCATGCCAATGCTCATGTTCATTCCAACGGCACCCAGGTGACCCACGAGATGTACTGCAAGGGCGCCGAGGGCGAGTTCCACACCTATGCCATCTTATGGACGGCTCAGAACATCACCACCTATGTTGACGGCAAGGTGCAACTGAGCTACGACAACCGTGGCCTGGGTCGCGACGACTGGCCCTATGACGACCCGTTCTACATCATCTTCAACCTCGCTTGGGGTGGTGACTGGGGCGGTGCTCAAGGCGTTGACGAGAGTGCACTTCCTGCAACCATGGAGGTGGACTATGTGCGCGTCTTCCAAAAGAAATAACCGTTTAACCCAATTGACCTAATGAGAGGATTCTTAGTTATCATACTCTCTCTAGTCCTTGCCTTGGGGCTTCAAGCTAAGCCCCAAGACAAGTTCGTCCGCGTCGACGGCACCAATCTGGTGAAGCCCGACGGAGAGAAGCTCTATATCCAGGGCACTAACCTGGGTAACTGGCTCAACCCCGAGGGCTATATGTTTGGCTTGAGCAAGACCAACTCGCCGTGGATGATCGACCTGATGATCAAGGAGGCGGTCGGACCTGACTTCGCAGCCGACTTCTGGCGTCAGTTCAAGGACAACTACATCACGCGTGCCGACATTGGTTTCATTGCCCGCCAAGGTGCCAACACCATTCGCCTGCCTTTTAACTACAGGCTCTTCACCGATGAGGACTATATGGGGCGTTCCCGTGAGCAAGACGGCTTCGCTCGCATCGACTCGGTGGTGAACTGGTGCCGTGCCTATGGCCTGTATCTCATTCTCGACATGCACGATTGTCCGGGCGGTCAGACGGGCGACAATATCGACGACGGTCACGGCTATCCCTGGCTCTTTGAGAGCGAGCGCAGCCAGCAGTTGTTCTGCGACATCTGGCAACGCATCGCGGCCCGTTACAAGGATGAGCCGGTGATTCTGGGCTATGAACTGATGAATGAGCCGATTGCCCACTATTTCGAGAATAAGGACGAACTGAACAAGCAATTGGAACCGCTCTACAAGCAGGCTGTAAAGGCCATCCGCCAAGTGGACCCCAATCACGTTATCCTCTTGGGCGGCGCTCGTTGGAACTCCGATTTCTACATGTTCAGCGACTGGAAATTTGATGACAACATCATGTACACCTGTCACCGCTATGGCGGTGATGCCACAGCCGAGGCCATTAAGGACTACATCGACTTCCGCGATAAGACGGGTTTGCCCATGTATATGGGTGAGACCGGCCACAACAACAACGAGTGGCAAGCGCAGTTGGTGGATGTGATGAAGAAAGCCAACATCGGCTACACCTTCTGGCCCTACAAGAAGATTGACGGCTCGTGCATGATGGGTATCACCCGCCCCGAAATGTGGGACAGTATCGTCGTGAAATACTCCGAGGCACCCCGAGGTACCTATCAGGAGTTGCGTGAGGCACGTCCTGACCAGGCCACATTCCGCCAGTTGCTGATGCAGTATGTGGAGAACAGCCGCTACGAGCACTGCACTCCGCAAATGGATTACATCCAGTCGCTGGGGATGACCCCGCAACTGCCTCTCTATCTTGACGAGAGTCTGCCCATCGAGTCGCGTGTCGAGGACGCCTTGTCGCGCATGACGCTTGACGAGAAAATCGCCGTTATCCATGCTCAGAGCAAGTTCTCGTCTCCAGGTGTGAAACGATTGGGTATGCCTGACTTCTGGACCGATGACGGTCCTCACGGCGTGCGACCTGACGTCCTGTGGGACGAGTGGGTGCAGGCCGGGCAGACCAATGACTCGTGTGTGGCATTTCCCGCATTGACGTGTCTGGCTGCCTCGTGGAACCCCGCATTGGCTAGCCTCTATGGCCGCAGTCTGGGTGAAGAGGCACGCTACCGTGGCAAGGACATGATTCTGGGCCCGGGCGTGAACATCAATCGCACCCCGTTGAACGGTCGCAACTTTGAGTACATGGGCGAGGATCCTCTGCTGGCATCGCGCATGGTGGTGCCCTATGTCCAGGGCCTGCAAAGCACGGGCACGGCAGCGTGTGTCAAGCACTTCTGCCTCAACAACGACGAGGAATACCGCCATCAGGTCAACGTCATCGTGAGCGACCGTGCATTACGCGAGATTTACCTGTCCGCCTTTGAAGCTGCCGTTAAGGACGGTCACACGTGGGGCATCATGGGCTCCTATAACCTCTACAAGGACCAGCACTGCTGCCAAAACGAGTACACCCTTAATCAGATACTGAAAGGTGACTGGCAATATGACGGCGTGGTGGTCAGCGACTGGGGTGGTGCTCACGATACCGAGCAGGCAGTCAAGAACGGCTTGGACATGGAGTTCGGCAGTTGGACCGACGGTCTGGCATGGGGTGCGAGCAACGCCTATGATGCCTACTACATGGCTCAGCCCTACAAGAAACTCATTCAGGAAGGCAAGTTCACGACGCGTGAACTCGATGATAAGGTGCGCCGTGTGTTGCGCCTGTTCTTCCGCACGACGATGAGCAAGGACCGCGCGCAGGGCTTCCTGTGCAGCGAGGCACACTATGACGCTGCACTCAAGATTGCCCAGGACGGTATCGTGTTGTTGCAGAACAAGCGCAATGTTCTGCCCATCGATGTGAACAATGCCAAGCGCATCCTCGTTGTCGGCGAGAACGCCATTAAGATGATGACTGTGGGTGGCGGCAGCAGTTCGCTCAAGGTGCAGCACGAGATTCTGCCCCTTGAAGGCCTCAAGGCTCGCCTGGCGGGCACCGGCATCGAGGTGGACTACGCCCGCGGCTATGTGGGTGACACCACAGGTGAGTACAATGGTGTGGTGGCCAAGCAATCGTTGGCCGACAACCGCTCGGCCAGCGAACTGATTGCCGAAGCTGTTGCTAAGGCTCAGGGTGCCGACTATGTCATCATCTTTGGTGGCCTCAACAAGAGCGATTATCAGGATGCCGAGGGTCATGACCGCAAGCACATGGATATGCCCTACGGTCAGAATGAGCTCGTCGAGGCACTGGCTCGCGTGAACAAGAACGTGGTCTTTGTCAACATCTCGGGTGACGCTGTGGCGATGCCCTGGCATGACAAGATCGCTGCTATTGTGCAGGGTTGGTTCATCGGCAGTGAGACGGGAAAAGCGTTCGCCAGCATACTTGTGGGCGACGTGAATCCCTCGGGCAAACTGCCTTTCACCTGGTATCAGACCCTCAACGATGTGGGTGCACATGCCCTGGGTGCCTATCCCGGCACCTGGCGTGATGACCACAAGATCATCGACGAGGAGTACAAGGAAGGCATCTATGTGGGTTATCGTTGGGCCGACAAGCAGAATAAGAAGCCTGCTTTTGCATTCGGCCATGGCTTGAGTTATACGACCTTTGCCGTGAGCAATCTGCGACTCGACAAGCGTGAGGTCGTTGCCGACGGCACCGTGACCGCCACCGTGACGGTCAAGAACACTGGCAACTGCGCCGGAGCCGAGGTCGTCCAACTCTATGTCAGTGACTATAACACCACCGTTGAAATGCCTGTCAAAGAGTTGCGCGGATTCCAGAAAGTCTTCTTGAAACCCGGCGAGAGCCGTGATGTCACTATCACCATCGGTGGCCGTGCTTTCCAGTACTGGGACGAGAGCAAAGGTGACTGGACCACTTCCATCGGCAAACGCACGGTGCTCGTGGGTACAGCCAGCGACAATCTCCCCCTCAAGTCCGACTTTACCGTCCGTTAACGCACTAACCCTTTATAAAATGAGAAGGCAGGAAGCATCACCGCTCCCTGCCTTGTTTTTCTTTATCCGTTTCGTCTCCGCGCCTCAGCCCAGTAAAAACCTATCGACTAAGGACTGGTGACAGACTTGATGGCCCATTGAGTCCAATCGCCGTCAAAGCGTGAGGGGTCATCGGTGCTGATGATGTCCTCGTCTGAGTAGTAGTTGCGCACGGTGTAGCAATGAGTCACATGGTAGTCGTCATAGTAGGATTCATCGGTGATGATAAGAAAAGTCTCCTCGCTTTGCAGGTCGCTGCCTTGCCAAACCATCATCGTATAGGTGGTCTCGGCATAGCAACTCGAGGTTCTGCGATAAACCACCATCCTCTCGGGGTTGTAAAAGAAATCGCCGTTGAAGATGCTGAAACCGTCGTTGGTGGCGCGCACAAACATGTTCTCTTCCTCATTCCACAGCAGGAGAGCACTGTACTCGCGGTTGGTGCCTGCTCCCAGCAGGATGTCAAGATAGCCGTCAAAGTTGGCGTCCAGGAAGTGCACCGTCTTGCGGGTGACGCAACTGTTGTCTCCATCGAAGCGGACGGTCTGGCACTCGATGCCGTCCCACAGGATGTCAGCCGACTCGATGCCGTATTCGCCCTCATGGAACGCCACGGCAAACCTGTCGTTAGTCGTGGGGCAATTATCCACAGTAAATAGTCCGTTTTCGTCCACCTCTACGGGAGGCGCAGCCAGCGCTCCTTGCTCGTCGGTATTCTGCTGTCCCACGGCGTTGCAGGCAACGCACATCAGGGCAACCGTCGTCAAAATCGATTTTAAACCTGAGTCAATCATCACTTTCATGAGTTAGTTGAACAGGGGCAAAAGTACGAAGAATTAAATAAAAAGAACAAATTCCAGACTGTTTTTTGGCTTCCTGATGCAAAAGAGCGGAAAGAGAAAACGCGTGATATGAAAAAAAATCTTAAAACGGCACCTTCGCATAATATTGTGCAATAGAGTCGCGTTATAAAGATGAATTGATTAAAAAAACGGTTTGCCTATGCACAGAACGACTACTCCTAAAGAAAATGAAAATGACGTGATGACAAAAGTATCTGGCCCGAAAAAGGCAACCATTGAGTTTCTCAAGCAGTTTGCAAGGGCTTATGAGTACAACGTCGAGTTGCCCAGAGGATTGGAATCGATGATCATGAATTGATATTGTCAATTTATCCTCTCTCAGGGAAAAACGAAGCCTTCCGGACACCAACGCGCGGAAGGCTTCTTTGTCGTTTTTAGGCCGCTGTTTGCCCATGTTATGATAAAATTGTATCTTTGCAGCACATAAAGAATTCCGTCATTATGAATTTGATTAAACGCATCCTTTCGGGTGTCATCTATATTGCATTGATAGTGTCAGCCATCCTGTTGCTGGATAACTCTCCAGTGATGTATCTGCTGGTATTCTCACTATTCATTGTCCTGGGCATCGCTGAGATAATCACGATGGCCAAGGACGATGCCACCCAGTCCTGGCTGGTGAATGTCATCGACATGTTTGGTGGTGTCGGCTTGTTTGTGGCTTTTTACATGCACTATTACGGCACGACGTTGCAGTCACGCTCCATGTGGCTACTGCCCGTGGTGATTTACACCCTGTTGCGCACGATTGTGCAACTGTACCGACCCCGCCAGAATGCGCTTCACAGTCTCGAAAGGTCCTATTTCTCGCTGGGCTACGTAGCGTTGCCCATAGCCTTGCTCAACGGCATCGTCAACATCACGGCTCCCCGACTGTTGTTGGGGATGTTCATCTTCATCTGGCTATATGACACTGGCGCCTATTGTGTAGGTATGCTGTTGGGCCGTCATCGCCTGTTTGAGCGCATCTCGCCCAAGAAGTCATGGGAAGGCGTGATTGGCGGTGTGGCCGTCTGTGTGGCGGGCGCTTTTGCGACCCACTACTGGTTTGATGAGTTTTTCCAGGTGCCCGATTTGGTAACCTGGGTGGGCCTGAGCGTAGTCGTGGCGATATTCTCCACTTTCGGCGATTTGGTCGAATCCCTTATCAAGCGCACTGTCGGCGTCAAGGACTCGGGACATCTCTTGCCGGGCCATGGCGGTATTCTTGATCGCATTGACAGCCTCTTGCTGGTTTCTCCTGCAGTGCTTCTCTACTTGATGCTCATCGTTCCCAACATTCATTGAGAATCATGCGCGCCTTGGTTCCATTATTGGCCTTGTTGCTGGCGTTATCGTTTTTCACGCAGTCATGCGGAGGCAAGCAGCCCACAGCCGAGGCTCCTCATCCGTTGCCCGACACGCTCACGGTGGGCACGCTCTACAGCCCTACGGGTTTCTTTATCCTCAAGGGTGACACGATGGGCTATGACTATGACCGCGTCTGCGATTTTGCCCAGTCCCATGGCATAGCCTTGCGTTTCAAGGTGGCGCGCAGCATGCCTGAGTTACTCAAGATGTTGGAAAAACGACAGGTTGACTTGCTGGCTTGTGAGATTCCTGTTACCGCTGAGTATAAGTCGCGTGTGTTGCATTGCGGCGCTGTGAATGCTACTCACCAGGTGCTGGTACAACACAGTGGGGCAGGTCTAATCCATGATGTGACACAGCTCATCGGGCGTGAGGTGTATGTGGAGAAGGGTTCAAAGTATGAATCACGGCTGCGCAACCTCGATAACGAAGTGGGCGGTGGCATCGTCATCCACACGGTTGAGGGCGAGGCTGCATTACCCACCGAACTCATCCAGCGTGTCTCACGACGTGAGATTGATTTCACGATTGTGGACAGTGATATCGCACAGATGAATCTCACCTATTATGACAGCCTGAACATCCACCTCAGGGTGGGATTTGAGCAGCGCTCGTCATGGGCGGTATCGCGCCGCAACCAGTGGCTGGCCGACAGCATCGACTTGTGGGCGGCAAGCAGCAATGCCCAGGAATATTCCAAGCAGGCGCTGAAGCATTACTTTGAGATGAACCGCGGGCCCAAG
This sequence comes from Sodaliphilus sp., assembly GCA_036795635.1. GTDB lineage: Bacteria > Bacteroidota > Bacteroidia > Bacteroidales > Muribaculaceae > Sodaliphilus. The sequence continues at coordinate 10,801 of DAIREJ010000032.1, read as the reverse complement.
CCCGACTCGGTCAAGGTGGACACCTTTGCCGTGACACCACCGGGAGGCATCTGCCCCTATGATTCAGTGTTCAAGTTGTATGCCAAGCAGTTGGGATGGGACTGGCGCTTGTTGGCAGCCATCGCTTACTGCGAATCGGGGTTTGACCCCAATGCCACATCGTGGATGGGTGCGCGAGGCATCATGCAGGTGATGCCCAAGACGGCAAGGCTCTTCGGCGTGGACGAGGCCAGCCTGAGCAACCCCGAGGTGAGTGTCCGCGTGGCGACGCAGATTCTCAAAGAACTGGACGGCATTATGCGCAGCCGCACCAGCGCCGCCAACCGTATCAAGTTTGTGCTGGCGGCCTACAATGCCGGTTCGGGCCATGTCACTGATGCCATTGCCCTGGCTCAGAAGTATGAACTCAATCCTCGCGAGTGGGAGGAGAACGTCGAGCAGGCGATGCTGTGGAAGATGGATCCCGAGTATTACAACGACTCGGTGTGCTCCAACGGCTATTGCCGTGGCACAGAGCCAGTGGACTATGTGGTCAAGGTGCTTAATTGCTATGACCACTACAAGAAGGAATATAAGCGCTGACGTTAGTTCAGCGTTCTTTGATTGAAATATGATGTATAACCAAATAAAAAGGAAATTATGAAAAAGAAACATTTAGTTATTGTGGCCGTTGTGGCATTGTCAGCGTCAATGATGATGCAGTCTTGTATCGGTAGTTTTGCCTTGTTCAATAAAGTGAAATCATGGAATGACCATGTGGGAGATAAGTTCGTCAACGAGATTGTGTTCGTTGCCATGTGGATTCTGCCGGTATATGAATTGAGTTTTGCTGCCGACCTGTTCATCCTCAACAGCATTGAATTCTGGTCCGGTACCAACCCTGCCCTGGCGCAGAATGAGACTACTGTCGTTGACGGCAAGGATGCCAGGTATCTGGTGGCTCGTGATGCCACGGGCTATGCCATCACCAACACGAACACCAACCAGGTGACCCGCTTCAACTTCAATGCCGAGAGTAACTCCTGGTCGCTCGAAAACAATGGCAAGACCGTTGAACTGTTCACGTTTGTGGATGATACCCACGTGAATATTCTCACCCGCGATGGCAACTACACCACGGTGGAATTGTCACAGGCGGGCGTCCTCGCCTATGAAGACCTCATTGGCGTGACTGGCGAAGCCTTCGCACTGCACTAAGCCTTTATGCGCCTTGCTGCGTTGAGGCTTTGTATGATGAACCGATCAACTTTCCGTTCATGAGAAAATATCTTGTTTTCATATTGCTTGTAGCAGCATGCATGTTTCCGTTAATGATTACGGCATCCACCCACTATGTGTTGCTCACGAGCGGACGATTGTGTGTGTTCCCTGATAGTTGCCTACAGCAATGGTCAAATCAGGATGACACGCTGGTGTTCACGGCCCTGGATGGTTCTCGTTACAGTTTCGCGCAAGAGAATGTCATTTCATGTGGTGACGAAGAACCACGTGAACTGCCGTCCATCACCTCGTTCAAGATTAACAACAAGTATAATTATCAGGTTATCGGTGATGCCATTGGAGTTATTGATGGCGATATCATCACAGTTCAAGTTTTGGGCATCGGCAAGCGCCTCACTCCGTCATTTACGGTTACCGGTGGAGTTGATGGGCTTGATGCTACGGCTTGGGTCAATGGTGTGAAGCAGGTCAGCAAAGAGAGCCGTTTGCGTTTTGCTGATGATATTCAGTATCTGGTGGGTTATCCTGGTGATATGGTTCTGTCGCCTAAAGGAGCCAATCGTTATGGCATGGTTCAGTACGGCCGTTCTTATACCGTGCAGGCTCAGTTCCTCACCGACCAGACAACCACAGTGCCGCGCATAGAAATCAACACTGTTGGGGGTGAGCCCATCAGCAGCAAGGAGTATTACCTGGATGCCGAAATCATCATTGATGGCGCCGGCATCTTCCCCTCGATGACCGATTCGGTGAAAGTCAAGGGACGTGGCAACAGTAGTTGGTCTTCAGATCCTAATGCCAAGAATCCCTATCGCCTGAAATTTGCCGGCAAGCGCAAACCTCTGGGATTGAAAAACGGCAAGAGTTGGGTTCTGTTGGCCAACAAGAATCGAGGCTCGATGATGACCAATCCCATTGGTATGATGGTGGCAAACCTGTTGGGACTGCCGGTACCCAACCACATGATTCCTGTGGACTTATATGTCAATGGCGTCAATAAAGGCAGTTACGTCTTCACCGAGAAAGTGGGACTCTCAAACAATAGTGTTGACTTGGACAACGAGGAAGTTGCTGCGCTCATTGAACTTGAGCGGAACTTTGATGAGGCGATCACTCAAATGTACCCCAGCCCGGGTTATTACCTCCCGGTAATGGTCCAGGCCCCGAAGTTCGGCGAGGACGAGACCTTTGTCACGCTCGATATTGTGAAACAGCGCTTCAACGCTTTTGAAAGTGCCGTCAAGAATGGCGGTGACCTCTCCCCTCATGTTGATATGGAATCGCTGGCGCGATATATGATTATGAACGAGTACATTTTGAACCGTGAAATCTTTTGGCCCAAGAGCACTTACTTCTACCATACCGACATGTTGTCTGACACGGGCCGATTTGTCTTCGGCCCCGCTTGGGATTTAGATTATGGCTTCGGTTACGAAACAAATGAGGATTTTTTCTACACCTTGACGAATGAGGATTTTTACGAGACCACTATTCATACATCGGGTTGGCGTTTTTTCACGGCCATGCATGGCCGTGAAGATGTGGGACGCCTGACCTATCAGGTTTTCAGAGAGTTCATGGGTGACAAACTTGACGAATTGTGTGAGTTCTGCCAAGACTACTATGAGTTTGCATCACCCTCATTGCAGAGCAATGCCGAGGTGTGGAGTGAAGAGGATTTCAACTACGCCTACCAAGCGTTGACCCAGGCCCCTAGATGGTTGCGTTCACGTGCTAATAAACTGTTAGCACAGCTAGCGGCAGTTTACAGTGTTGCGGGTGATGTTAATGGGAATGGAGTTGTTAACATGGATGACCTGGTTGCCCTAGTCGATTACCTGGTCTTTGCTGATGATACGGGTTTGGACGTGTTTGCGGCCGATATGGACGGGAATAAAACTGTGGATATGGATGATTTGACGAGTCTCATCAATTACTTGGTCACAAATTAGAAATAATCATTACCGTTTTTTACGCGCCGTGGTTCCTTTCTGGGGCCACGGCGCGGCTCGTTAAGATTTGGCAGGCGAGGGTGACGATTTGTCACCTTGAGAAGCAATGGCATGTTATTTGATGCGGAGTGGAGCAGAGACCCTGTGCCTCTGAAAAATGGACTAATAACTAAAGACAGAATACTATGCCAACAAAAGGAACTATTGGGGTAACGACCAACAACATCTTCCCCGTAATTAAAAAGTTTTTGTATAGTGACCACGAGATTTTCCTGCGTGAACTGGTGAGCAATGCCGTTGATGCTACTCAAAAACTGAAAACCCTCGCTGGAGCAGGTGATTTTAAAGGCTCTACCGAGGATTTGTGTGTCACCGTCAGTATCGATAAGGAGGCTGGAACGCTTACAGTGAGCGACAGCGGCATCGGCATGACCGCAGTGGAAATCGACAAGTACATCAACCAGATCGCTTTCTCAGGTGCCGAGGAGTTCCTCGAAAAGTACAAGGACAACGCCAATGCCATCATCGGCCATTTCGGCCTAGGCTTCTACTCGGCATTCATGGTCGCCAAGAAAGTTGAAATCCGCACGCTGAGTTGGGAGGACGGTGCACAGGCGGTGCAGTGGACCTGTGACGGTTCGCCCGAGTTCGAGATGGGCGAATGCGACAAAGCCGAGCGCGGCACCGACATCATCCTCACCATTGATGATGACGAAAAAGAGTTCCTCGAGACTGCCCGCATCGAGGGGTTGTTGAGGAAATACTGTCGATTCCTGCCTGTGCCCATCATCTTCGGCAAGGAGCAGGAATGGAAAGACGGAAAATATGTGGATACCGACAAGGACAAGGTCATCAACGACATTGAGCCGCTGTGGGCTCGCATGCCAGCCGATCTCAAGGACGAGGATTACCTCAAGTTCTACCATGCTATCGAGCCTGGTCAAGATGACCCCTTGTTCTGGATTCACCTCAATGTGGATTATCCTTTCACTCTCACGGGTATCCTCTACTTCCCCAAGATCAAGAACAACCTAGACATCCGCAAGGACCGCATCCAGCTTTACTGTAACCAAGTCTATGTCACCGACAGCGTCGAGGGCGTTGTTCCTGATTGGCTGATGCTCCTGCAAGGTGTCATCGACAGTCCCGATATCCCCTTGAACGTGTCGCGCAGCTATCTGCAGAGCGACCGTGCCGTCAAGAAGATCTCGACCTACATCACCAAGAAGGTCGCTGCCCGCCTCGAGGAAATCGCCAAGAACCAGCCCGAGGAATTCGAGAAAAAGTGGAATGACATCAAGATTTTCATTGAGTACGGCATGTTGAGCGACGAGAAGTTCTGCGAGTCGGGCCTCAAATTCGCCCTTCTCGAGAACACCGACGGCAAGTACTTCAAGTTGGACGACTACCGCAATCTCATTAAGACTGAGCAGACCGACAAGGAAGGTAATCTCATCTGTCTGTATGCAACCGACAAGGAAGCGCAGTATGCTTACATCAAGGCTGCTACTGACAAGGGCTACGATGTGCTGATGATGAATGGTGAACTGGATGTGCCCTTTGTGGGAATGTTGGAACAGAAGCAAGAGAAGATGCGTTTCCTGCGCGTGGACAGCGATGTGTTGGATAACCTCATCCGCAAGCAGGATGATGACAAGCCGCAGTTCACCCCCGAACAGCAGGAAATCGCACGGACGCTATTCAAGTCACAGATTCCGGCCGTCGAGAAATCCGAATTTATGGTCACCTTTGCTGCCATGGGGCCTGACGACAGCCCGTTGGTCATTACTCAGGCCGAATATATGCGCCGCATGAAGGAGATGGCACGATTCCAACCAGGTATGAGTTTCTATGGCGAGATGCCCGACATGTATAGCATGGTCCTCAACACCAAGCATCCGCTTGTCCAGAAGATTGTTGATCTCGCTGAAAAAGCGCTGGAGGCAGAACTCAAACCCGTCAACGAGGAAATCAATGCCACGCAAAATGTGGTCAATGCCATCCGAGACCTGGATAAGGACAACAAGGGTCTGCCCGAGGACAAGAAGCAGGAACTTGAGGACAACCGCAAGCACCTCGACGAATTGCGCCAGAAGAAGGAAAACCTGATTACGGCTTATGGCGCTGGCGAGAGCCGTGTGCATCAGCTCATCGACATTGCCCTCTTGAGTAACAACATGCTCAAGGGCGAGGGCCTCGACCGCTTCCTCAAACGCTCCATCGGCTTGCTCAAGTAAGAAAACATATTATTTCATTTTGATAAATGGTTTGATTGCATTATCTTTGTGCAATCAAACCATTTGACTATGAAACAGGGACTTGTTTTTTTGTGTGTGATGATGGCGTCGGTATTTGCCTATGCCCAAATGCCGCAGTTTTCCAATAAGAGTTTTGAAAACTGGATTTACACCAATCCGGCCATACCGCTCAACAGCACTAATATCCTGGCCAACAAAATCTATCTTTATACCACGAGCACTGGTTTGCACCTCACGCTCACTTCTCCACAATTCGTTTGTCACAAGGATGAGGTGATTGATATGGAAGTGACGTGGATCACCGACCAGTGGCAGCAGCCCACCTTTGTGGTGAGCAAGGTGGCATTGACGGCTGCTCTGCTGGATGAGACTGGTGTTACGGTTGACTCGGTGACTTTTGTGCCGACCACTGTGAGTCGCACCAACCTGTTTCCCTTGTCTATCAAAGTGCCTCGCACCATGAACAAAGCCCGATTGCGTTTTGCTGCATGGAAAGGGGATGTGAATAGTAGCGGTGCGGTCCGTCAAATCGTGATAACGTCATTGCTGCGGGGGGACGTGGATCGGGACGGCGAGGTCAACATTGCCGACATCAATGCCGTTATCAATGCAATCCTGGGAACTGATGTGGATCAAGAACTGTTAGAACGGGCCGATGTCAATGGTGATGGTGAGGTGAATGTTTCGGACATCAACACTGTGATAGGAATAATCCTTGGATAACAGTCGTCGCATGATGACTGCGCGCAACAGCTTGTTTACTCCCAATCCTCGATTTTACACTGGCGCTTGGGAATGGCGCTGGAGAAGGTGAGGCCTGTGCGGTGCTCCACCTCGGCTACGGTGACGGCATACTTGCTGATGTTGCCCGGGCACGGCTTATTCTCGTAGATGAAGGCGATGGAACGGCCCTGTTCGGGGGCATACAGCACTTTGAAAAAGGCATCGGGCACGGCGATGTTCTGCTTGCTCTTTCCGATCATCTTGGGATTCTTGCCCATGATAGGGCCCGTATAGACCATGATGCGCTTGTCGCGTTTTGCCCAGCGGTGCACTTTCTCTTCCAGCACACGCCAGTGATCATTGTTGAGTTTGGTGTCCTGAGGACACATGTTAGTCATGTAAAAGCATTGAGTCATCGCGGTTTTGTCCCAACGCATGTCCATTGCGGGCGCCATGTGCCCACGGCTGTAGTTGGTTCCGCGATACTCCCAATTCTCGGGACAGGACTTCACATTGGAATCTTTGGCATAGTTATAGTTTTTGCGCACTTCGTGGTCAGGAGCATCGGCCATGGCGACCATCGTGGCGGTGAGTTCATAGGCCACGCAGTTGGGAATCCTTAACGAAGGGTTGAAATTTACCCTTATGGTCTGATAGTTGATGACCTGGTTGGAAACTCCTTTGGGGATTCCCACGGCCAGCAATGCATTGGTGTTTTGTTGCGGAGCAACAGTGGTGGTTGCAGTTTTGCCGATAGTAGGGACGCTCACCAGTGGCGAGGCCTTCTGCTGCTTTTTGCCTTGCTTCTTACTTGATTTCTTGGTTGAAACCGACTTTTTCTTTTTTTGCTTTACCTTGTTTTTCTTGGATTTCTTCTTGCTTTTGGCTTGCGCACACCACTGCATGGTGATGGCGTTGTCACCCATTACTTGTGGCGGCAGGGCTCCACCCATCACCATCGCTGCAACCAGCACCCAAATCTTCAAACTCTGCTTCATTTATCAGATGTATGTCAAATTCCTAACTTCTAACTCCTATTTGGTCCATGCGTCGAGATTAACGACGCTCTCAATCCGTTGTTGCTCTTCGTCGGGCAGGGTGGGGAAGAAATCCATTCCAGTCCTGCGTTCTACCTCGTCAACACTCACGGCATACTGTCGCAGTCGTCCGCCGCTGTGCCCGTTGGGATAGATAAACGCGATGGTCCGCCTGGGCTTCGCGCACGGTGCCATGATGACCTTGTAGTAGGCGCTCGGCACTGTCACATGTCCGTTAGTGAGTGTTGTGTCGCCCTCACTGACCACGGGCCCCGTGAACACTAACAACGCACTGTCGCGCACCGCCCATTCGCGCACCTTTTCCTCCAACTTGGCCCAGCCGCCTTCGTTCAATGCCTTGTGCATTGGGCTGATGTTGGTCATCAGAAACGACTGCCTCATGGCGTCGGGGCTCCACTTGAGGTCAGCCGCCGGCACCAGGTGACCGCGGTCCATGCCGCTGCCCGCATAGTCCTGCGGCAAGGGGCACCCTATCACACCAGGGTCGGCCATGAACTCGTTGCTGCGCTCGACTGTTCCGTTCAGTTCGTTGCGGGTGAGCTCATAGGCAGCACAGTTGGCGATGCCACGCTCGCTGTTGAAATGCACGATGAATGCATCATAGCTCACCAGCGTGTCGCTCATACCGCGAGGCACGGCGACCGTCATCAGGCTGTCGCGCCCACCCTTGCTCAAGGGCACCAGATGTGTAGCGTTACCGTTCACGAACACGCGATACAGCAAAAAGCATACCAATGCCACCGCCAGGCCCCACCCGAGGAACCTGACGGTGTCGCCCCACCGTTGCCAAACCCGCTCAACCCGCTTGTTCATAGGTACGGGTGGCCAACATGATGACCAGTGAGACGAGAATCAGAGCCGTTGCCACCTCAAATAGCATCCCCTCGCGCGTGCGCTCCACCTTTTGCTTCCTGAATGCCCGTTCGATTTTATCGATATTACTGCCTGCTGCGTTTTTGTTCATGAGATGAGAAATCAGGGCATACACACCAATGATGACTAGCTCGCAAATGATGTAAACCATCTCGTTGATTATGTCCTGAGAATAGAGTAAAAACGCCAGCACCAGTAACACAAGCAAGGTGCCGTCTGCCAGATTTTTTGCTTTTGTCTTGTCCATGACTGACTCGGTTTCTAATTGATGACTGACGTTATTCCGTCGGTGGGAACTTGCGGATGATGATGGCGGCTGCGCCCAGCGCAACGAGCATGGCGACACCCAGCGTGATGACAAAACCCGTCAAACTCAACTTGTCCAACAAAAACAGGACAATGATGAGAAAGTTGACCAAAGTGTCGACGATGGCGAAAATAAGAATTGCTTTCTTGCGGTCCATTGTTGTAAACTAATTTTTTGGTGGATAATTACTTGATTCGTCGGATAAAATAGCCCGAGAAAAACAGGATCAAAACAAATGCCGCCAGTGATAGTTTTGCCAGCCATGAGTGGTCATCAAGAGTGATGCCGATGAACGCCAGTGTGAACAGGAATGCAACAACGCGATTGCGCCACATTTCCACGATGAGGCGTTTCCAGTTGGCCACACCGTCAATGATCTCGACTTTTTGCGGAATGTAGTTGAGCCCGACAAAGACGACAAGCACAAACGTGAGAACTAAAAGGCTCACAAGGTTGCTGACAAGTTTGCCTTGATGAATCACCAGTATCCATGAGGCAATGTACATGAGCGCAATGATGACATCACAGGCTATGCTGGCCCAGGTCGGGGGAACTTTCACCTTCATTTCGTTCTCCTCGGCTTTCTTGTTTTCATCATAGGCTTGCTGAAACTGCTCTGGATTCATCTTGTACTGGATAAACGCGTTGAGGATCATCCAGACAATGATGACTCCCCAGAACACCACTTTGCTGATGGCACCAGTGTAGAGCAGATAGCACAGAATGCCCATCAGCGGCAGCAGGGTGCCGTAGGTGATCAGACGGCTCTTTGTTTTTTTATTCAGGTTCATGATGCTGGGTTTTCAGTTGAGTTGGGAGTGTCTTTTTGGGTTCCCTCTTCGGGCTCGCGTTTCTTCTTGGGCAGACGGCGGGCTTTGCGCAGCGCCTCGGTAATGATCCACTGCAACTGGCCGTTGGTGGAACGGAACTCGTCGGCTGCCCATTTCTCAATGGCATCCATCGTGTCACTGTCGACACGCAGGATGAAACTCTTTGTGGCTTTCTTTGCCATAGTCTGCTTTTATAGTTTTTCAGTTGGCAGTTTTAGCAGAAAGCGGATGCCGCTAAAAACTGACAACTGAGAAATCACATATTCAGCGTGCCGGTATTGACAACGGGCTGGGCCTGTTCGTCGGCACAAAGGACAACCAGCAGATTGCTCACCATCGAGGCCTTCTTGTCGTCGTCAAGTTCCACAATCTCTTCGCTCGAGAGTTTGTCAAGAGCCATCTTCACCATGCTGACAGCGCCCTCTACAATCTTCTCGCGGGCGGTGATGATGGCGCTGGCTTGCTGGCGGCGCAGCATCACAGCGGCGATTTCGGGAGCATAGGCTAGATAGTTGATGCGGGCTTCAACCACCTCGATGCCAGCCAGCGACAGGCGCTCGTTGAGTTTATCCTCGAGTTGCTCGTTGATTTCGTCGCCACCCGAGCGCAGGGTCAGTTCCTTAGTGTTCTCGTCGTTGTCGTCATAGGCATACTGGCCGGCAACCTGCCTCAAAGCGGCATAGCTCTGTACGCTCACAAAGTTCTCGAGGGCATGCATCAACCCCTTGGTGTTGCCGCCCAAAGAGCCGTCGGTCGAGGCCATTGTCTGCGAGTCAACCTCGAACAGGGCCTTATAGGTGTCTTTCAGCCTCCACACCATCACCAGGCCAATCATAACAGGGTTGCCCACTTTGTCATTGACCTTGATGGGCTCGGCATCCAAGTTGCGGGCACGCAGCGACACTTTCTTGGCGCCATAGAAGGGATTGATCCAGTAGAAGCCGGTCTTGGTGAATGTGCCACTGTATTTGCCGAACCAAGTGGTCACACGAGCGGTGTTGGGCTCCAGCATGAGGAAGCCGCCTAGAATAAATAAGGTGGCAATGATGAGCAGGACGCTAACAATGAGCAGTACTGAAGGAAGAGCACCGTGATTGGGTATGTCATACAAGATGATGCTCCTGTAAACGCCCCAAATAGCGAGAATCGGTAACAGAATCACAACAAACAGCATCAAGAAGCCGTTCAGGGTAATACCTTTGAAATCAAATTCCTTAGTTTCCATAATCGTAAAAGTTGAAAAGTAATATTTGTCTTAGTAAAATGATATCGTTTTGATATCACAAAGATATATGCAAGTTTTGTTCCTGTCAATATGTATTTTTGATTTTAACAAAATTTTAACAATTCTTCTCTCTGTGTTTTCCCTCTGCATCTTGAAGTTCCACCATTCTTGTCCCGTGGTCCAAGGCTCTATGTCGGTATTTGAAACTAAAAACTAAATCCTAAAGTCTAAAAATCTAAACTCTTTTTATTATCTTTGCCGATTGGATAAACCATTAACAACAATAGATCAAGCTATGACAAAATTAGTTGACAGATTTTTGAAGTATGTGAAGTTCGACACCCAGAGTGACGA
>DAIREJ010000031.1:3475-18394 GCA_036795635.1 Sodaliphilus sp. | reverse complement strand
AAACTGCAAAGATAACAAAAAGATACCACTTGTGGTCCTCGTGATGCTAAAAAAAGATAATAAAATTAAAACTTGCTTGCAGTGCTATCAATTTGCACTATCTTTGCACGTTTAAAGGTAAAATTTGACGACGAGAGGACTCCATATCATCGGTATGTTGTTGGCGGCAGTGATGCTGTTGCCATTGCTTTCACATGGTCAGGTCAGGGGAGATGTCCTTGACCTGAATCAGGCTGTGGACTCTATTGTCAAGGCTGAAACCGATTCCTCGCCAGAGCAAGTCGTGCCTCGTGATACCAGCCGCTTCATCCGCGAGCGGGTGGATCTGGATCATGTAGTGGAGTTCACCGCTAAGGACAGTATCATCCTCATGGGCCGTAACCATGCAGTGATGTATGGCGGCAGCAAGATCATCTATGGCGACATTGATGTGAGTGCTTCCCAGATTAGCATGGACATGGACAGCAGCCAGGTGCATGCCATCGGCGTGCCCGACAGTGTGGGAGAATTGATAGGGAACCCTGTCTTCAAGGACAATAGCGGTGAGTATGAGTCCCGTGTGATGAAATACAATTTCAAGACCAAACGTGGTTATATCACCGACATTGTCACTGAGCAAGGCGAGGGTTACCTCACAGGAGGAATCACCAAGAAGACCGAGGACGATTACTATTACATCAAGGACGGCCGTTACACCACCTGCGACGACCATGAGCATCCTCACTTCTACTTTCAACTGACCAAGGCGAAAGTTAAGCCCAAGAAAAATGTGGTGACAGGCCCTGCCTACATGGTCCTGGAAGATCTGCCGCTACCCATCGCGGTGCCATTTGGCTACTTCCCCTTCAGCGAGAAATACCAGAGCGGTTTTTTGGTGCCCACCTTCGGTGAGGACTATAACCGCGGTTTCTACCTGCGCAACGGTGGTTACTACTTGGCGCTTAGCCAACATGCCGACCTCGCTATCACGGGAGAAATCTACACCCGTGGCTCGTGGGGCTTGTCGGCACAGTCGTCCTACTCGTGGCGTTACAAGCACTCGGGCTCCTTCAGCGTGAACTACCTCACGACAGTAACTGGGGAGAAGGGTGACCCCGATTACAACAAAATGCACAATTTTCAGGTGCTGTGGAACCATTCTCAGAACCAGAAAGCGAACCCCTACATGACATTCTCGGCGAGCGTCAATTTCGCTACCACGGGTTACACCCGTAACAGTCTGAACACCTATTATACCAATGCTTTTACTGAGAACACCAAGAGTAGTACAATCAATCTGACCTATAAGATTCCAAATAGCAAGTGGACCATATCAACCACGGCCAACGTCTCGCAGCGCACTGCCGACTCAACCATCACTGTGTCATTCCCCAATTTCACCATCAGCATGGCTCAAACGGCGCCTTTTAAGCGCAAGCGTGTTGTGGGCGATGAGCGGTGGTATGAGAAAATCAAGGTGAGCTATTCGGGACGTTTCCAGAACTCACTGACCGCAAAGCAGGACGAATTCCTTCACAAGAGTTTGGTTAAAGACTGGCGCAATGGCATGAGCCATACTGTCCCTGTGCAAGCAACCTTCAATTTAATGAAGTATTTCAACATCACACCATCGTTGACCATGAATGACAGGATGTACACCAGCAAAATCAGGCAACAGTGGGACCCCAATGCCAGTGCGGTCGTCAGGGACACCACTTATGGCTTCTATAATATCTTCGATTTCAACTTCGGTGTCTCGTTGAGCACCAAGGTTTATGGTTTCTTCAAGCCTTTGAAATTTTTGGGCAAACTAAGCGAGAAGCTGCAGATGGTGCGTCATGTGATGACCCCCACAATCTCTTTCTCGGCTTCACCCGATTTCGGCGCTCCTTTCTGGGGGTATTACGGTTCATTGGATTATGTGGACAATGCTGGCGTTCACCACAACTCCCGCTATAGCTATTTCCTGCATGGATTGTACGGCAACGCGCCTAGTAACAAGTCGGGAACAGTGTCATTCAATATTGCCAACAACTTGGAAGCTAAGATCAAGAGTGATAACGACAGCACTGGTTTCAAAAAGATTTCGCTGATCGAAAACTTAACTCTCAGTCAGTCCTGTAACCTGGCTGCCGACTCTATGAAGTGGAGTAACCTGAACACGAGCATTATGCTGCGTTTGACCAGGGGCTTCAACCTTAACCTGAGTGCCACATGGGATGTCTATAAGTATGAACTGAACGAGTCGGGAACACCAGTGAGGGTCAACAAGTTGCGCCTGTTCAACGGTGGTGGTTGGGGACGTCTTTCAAGCACTGGCACCTCGTTTTCTTACACGTTCAATAATGACACTTTCAAGCGCAAAAAAGACAAAGACAAGAAAGAAGGAGAGAACAAGGCACCCGAAGGACGATTGAACACGGACAAGCAGGGCGATGAAGACAGCGAGGAAGAGCCCACGGGTCCGACGACCGATCTGGAACTCATTGATGGCTATGCCAAGTGGGACTGCCCATGGAGCCTAACGGTCAATTACTCGTTGTCCTATGGTTACGGCAAGTTCAACTACAAGAAGATGGAATACAATGGCAAGTGGACTCAGAATTTGAGTATGAACGCAACAATCCGCCCAACAAAGAACTGGTCTTTGCAAGCTTCGGCGAGCTACAATTTTGACACCCACAAGATAGCCTACATGAATTGTTCCATCTCTCGCCAAATGCACTGTTTCGAGATGAGTGCCAGTTTCGTTCCCGTCGGGCCATACAAGAGCTATAATTTCCATATTGCAGTCAAATCGTCCATCCTTCAGGACGTGAAATATGACAAGCATTCAAGCTTCAACAATGGTGTCACCTGGTACTAAATCCTTTTTCATCCTGCTGTTGTTCCTATCTTGCTTTTCCCTTTCTGCTCAGCAGTTGCGGGAAGGCGACTTGTTGTTTTGTTGCAGCGACTCGGCCAATGCCATCACGGCAGTGACCAGTGGGGTGGAAGGCTTGCCTATTGACCATGTGGGTGTTGTCCACCATGTCGGCGGTGACGATGGCCCGGTTTTTGTCATCGAGGCGGTTAAGCCAGTCGTTTCTCTAACACCCATCGACGTTTTCTTGTGCGATAACGGCACGGTGCTCGTCGGCCGTGTCAATGTGGAATGTGATATTGCCGCATCCATCACTGGCTGCCTTGCGATGTTAGGGAAGCCCTACGATGATCTTTATTTGCCTGGAGATAGTGCAGTCTATTGTAGCGAGTTGGTCCAAATGAACTATGTGAATGTTGCCGGTGAACTGATTTTTACCCCAATACCCATGTCTTTTAGAGATTCAACAGGGTGTATAACCGATTATTGGATAGACTTTTATCGTCAACATGACATGAGTGTTCCTGATGGTGCCCCAGGCTCAAACCCAGGTGAGCTTTCGCGACGATCACAAGTCACCATCATTGGCCGTTATCCTTAACCGTATCACTTTTTGGAGAAATAATAAAAAAACCGAGGGCAGACAACCGTCGGGTGGAAATTTTGTGCTATCTTTGTAGGTTATAAGTGAAGAACCTCCTGTAGTGGGTACCATAATATCCATAATTATCGGTTGTGTGTCGATTGGCATTTTCCTTTCGGCGCCCATGGGACCTATAGGTATCCTGTGTGTGCAACGCACACTCAACAAGGGACGCCACTCAGGCTTTTTCACTGGAGTTGGGGCTGCAGCCAGTGATTTGTTTTACTGCCTGCTCACGGGATTAGGTATTTCTCTGGTGACGGATTTCATTGCTGATCACGTTAACATCCTTCAGATTGTGGGCAGTGTCATCCTTATCGTTTATGCCTTATACATGATCGTTCACAACCCGGTTAGCCAGATTAAAGAGAATATCGACCAGCGCGATGACCATTGGCGTGACATGGTCACCGGTTTCCTTTTCACGTTGAGCAATCCGCTCATCATGTTCCTGATTATTCCTCTGTTTGCCCGCTTCGGTTTCCCGCTACCCGAATACAAGTGGTATCACATTATCATGGGCTATGCCTTCATCGTTGTTGGCGCCTTGCTTTGGTGGGCTGTCATTACCTTCTTTGTTAATAAGGTGCGCACTCACTTTAATATCCGCTCCATGTGGCTTATCAACCGCATCATCGGCTCCCTTATCCTTTTGTTGTCGGTATATGGTTTGGCAACGGGCATCTGGGCTTACCTGCAAGAAATCCACGTTATCTAGGTTGTCCTTCTGTTACACAATAATAAACAGCTGATGATCTTGGATCACCAGCCGTTTTATTCTTTGTTAAGTGGGTTGTGTTAGTATTTTTTCACCTCGACTTCGCCACCCAGGGCAGCTGCGGCATTGGCTGCCAAGGCCGACATCTCGTCCTCGCCAGGATATACGTGCACAGGTGCCATCCAGTCAATGCGTTTCTTGAGCTCGTCAACGAGGTACTGCCAATAGGCGATACCGCCGGTGAAGATGATGGCGTCTATCTTTCCGTACAGAACAGCGCCTTTCTCGGCAATGGCTTTGGCGATATGGTAAATCATAGCATCAGCGACGAGTTTGGCCTCTTTATCACCTGCATGGACGCGTTTATCAACCTCAAGCATGTCTGTGGTGCCGAGCAGGGAATTCACGCCTCCCTTTCCCGAAATCATCTTAAGGATCTCTTCCTTGGTGTATTCACCACTGAAACACATTTCTACTAGGTCATGGGCTGGCAGGGAGCCGGCGCGTTCGGGCGAGAACGGTCCCTCGCCGTCCAGTGCGTTGTTCACGTCAACGGCACGGCCATGCTCGTGGGCTGCTACCGAGATGCCGCCACCCAAGTGGGCAACGATGAGATTCAAGTCCTCATAGCGCTTGCCATGCTCCTTGGCAAAGCGGCGGGCGATGGCGCGCTGATTCAAAGCGTGCCAGATACTCTGACGCTTAAACTGCTTGAGACCGCAGATGCGGGCATAGTCGTTCAGCTCGTCGGTCACGACAGGGTCAGCGATATAGCATGGGCAGCCCAAGCCCTTGGCAATCTCTCGTGCAATAACGCAACCCAGGTCGCAAGCATGCTGGTGATCGCTGGCATAGGTGGCCTGAATCATATTCTCGTCGACGGCATACACGCCGCCGGCAACGGGCTTGGTCAATCCACCACGAGCTACCACAGCATCAAACTCAATAGGAATGCCTGCTTTCTCAAGCTCACCGACTATCATCTGGCGGCGGAAGTCAAACTGGTCAATAATCTTGGCATACGGTGCCAACTCTTCGGCGGCATGACGGATAACTCTAATCAGAATGGGTTCACCGTTCTCAACGACTGCCATCTTGGTAGATGTTGACCCTGGATTGATAACTAATATTCTCATTTTCTTGATTTTAAGTTTTAGTTGTAAGTTTTAGGAGTGATTAGTGACTGGAAAATTACTCGGCTGCCATGGTGGCTACAGCGAGGCTGTAGAATTTCGACTGGGCACTGTCTGCGCGTGAGGGAACCACGGCGGGGCATTTGGCACCCAACAGCAAACCGGCCGTGCTGGCACCTGCAAACAGGGTGATTGCTTTATAGAAGACATTACCAGCCTCGATGTCGGGCATGATGAGCACGTCGCTGTCACCCTCGAGAGGCGAGGTCAGGCCCTTGGCTTCCATAGCGTGCATACTGCATGCGCACTTGGCATCCAGCGGTCCGTCAACGATGCATTTGCCGCCAAGTTCTCCGGCTTTAGCCATTTCGATGATTACGGGATAATCCTCAGTGAAGGGGAAGTGCTTGCCATTCACTTTTTCGGTGCAATGGATAAGGGCAACCTTGGGCACCTCGATGCCGAAGTTGCGGGCCACGTTGGCCATGTACTTCACCATTTCAACACGTTGTTCGCGGTTGGGATAGGGGATAACTGCAGCATCGGTGAAGATAAGGAATTTGTGGTAGCTGGGAATGGACGCCACTGCGGCGTGGGTCAGCACATTGCCTTTGGGAAGGATGCCGGTTTCCTTGTTGAGCACGGCGCGCAGCAAGTTGTCGGTGTTAATAAGGCCTTTCATCAACACGTCGGCCTTGTTCTCACGAACCAAGGCAACGGCTTTTGCTGCAGCATCGTCGGCATCGGTGGCGTCAACATAGCTGATGTTCGCGGCAAAGGGTTTCAATGCTTCATTAGCACGCAACTTTTCCTCGCAGCCAACGAAGATGGCCTCAATGAATCCAGCCTCAAGTGCGCTAGCGCAAGCCGCGGGAGTTTTCTCGTCGGCAGCCCAGACAATAGCAACACGTTTCTTCACATTGTTCTCTTTGAGGTGAGCGAGAAGCTCATCAAAATTCTTAATGGTATTCATTAATAATTTGTATTAAGAAGTTAATGGTTTTTTAATGCCACAAAGGTAGTGCAAACCGAGCGAAATGGCAAGAAAAATCTTTTTTTTCTTGCATTTCCAAAGCGCAGCCTACCTTGCCCGAGGACCGCAGTCCGATGGGAAAATCACTTTTTTTTGTAACATACTACAATTTTTTTTCAACAACATGAAAAAAAAGACTACATTTGCATTCAGTATTAACGATTAATCAATTAAGGATCATGACACTGAACGGAGTATTGGCTTTTTTAAATTTGGGCACGGGTGAAATTATTGCCATTGTTTTGGTCATTCTTCTGCTCTTTGGCGGTAGAAAGATTCCTGAACTCATGCGTGGACTGGGCAAGGGCGTCAAGAGTTTCAAACAAGGCATGAACGAGGTTGAGGACGAACTCAAGAAACCCTTTGATGACCTTGACGAGAAGAAATAAACTCCGAACCTTTAGCTCTGCAATGCCAATTACGCTAATTTCTCTTATTTTTGGCGAGAATATCTATCTGAAATAGTGTTTTCGCGTTAATTCGTGTAGATTGATTGAACGCGGGTGCCAATTTGTTGAATTCGTGTGATTCGAAGTATAGTTTTAGGCTGATGGCTGAGGAGAAATTACAGGAAATGTCGTTCTGGGACCACATCGACGCTTTGCGCTCGGTGCTGATTCGCATTGTCGTAGTGCTTGTTGTGGTAACAGTCGGGCTGTTTTGCGTCATGCCAACCCTGTTTGACCAGGTGATTTTGGCACCCTGTCACGGCGACTTTGTGCTTTATCGCCTGTTTGAACGCATCACCTCGTCAGTATCATGGTTGCCACAGTTCCAAACCGATGGCTTTCAGGTAGAACTCATCAACATCAAGTTGGCATCACAGTTCTTCATCCACATGTCCTCTTCCTTCTGGTTGGCGCTGGTTTTGACTTTCCCGATTGTGCTTTACCTGTTCTGGACGTTTATTGCTCCTGCCCTCTATCCCAGTGAGAAACGCGGAGTCAGGACTGCCTTCCTGATCGGATGCTTGATGTTCTTCATGGGTGTTGCCGTGGGCTATTTCATCGTTTTCCCTGTGACCTTGCGTTTCCTTGCCGATTATCATGTGAGCCAGTTGGTGCCCAACCAGATTTCTCTCGACAGCTATATGGACACCTTCTTGATGCTTATCTTTGTCATGGGTATCATCTTTGAACTGCCTTTATTGGCTTGGCTGTTGGGCTCTCTTGGTGTCTTGCACCGCGACTTCTTCAGAAAATACCGCCGTCATGCCGTGGTCGTACTGCTTGCCCTGGCAGCTATTATAACTCCTACTGGTGATCCGTTCACCTTATCAATAGTTTTTCTGCCCATCTATCTCCTCTTTGAGCTTAGTGCCTATCTGGTACCTCAGTCTGTACAGAAGTCGCCCTCTTGACACGTATTAGTTGCGTATTCTCATGAGCTAAAAATGTTTTTTTTGATAATTGGGGCATCATGGTTTGAATTTATCGAAAAAAACACTATCTTTGCGACATAATCACATAACTACCTAACCCTTTAAACCTTTAAGAGATGAAAAAGAAAAGAATCCTTCTTTTGATGGCTTGTTGCCTTGCGATGAGTTCTGTATGGGCTGAATCAATCAGTTTGCAACAGGCAAAAACGGTTGCTGGCGATTTCATGGCAAAACGTGTCAGGAATGCTGGTAACATGGTATTGTCGCACAAGGCTGTTAAGCCTGGTTCTGAAACAAATGTCAACAAGGCTGCTTATTATGTGTTCAACTCTGAACGCTCTAACGGGGGCTTTGTCATCGTCGCAGGTGACGACCGTGTCCCCATGGTGCTTGGTTACAGTGACCGCGGATCTTTCAATAGGGACGAGATGCCCCAGGGCTTGGTTGATATGCTGGATTCTTATGCTGCTCAGATTGATGCTCTTGACGATTGCGAAACTCTCAATTTGAGTGGAACCCCACGTGAGCCTATCGCTCCGATGTTGACTGCCCAGTGGAGTCAGCAGGCTCCATATAATAATGATATACCTATTGCTGGCTCTAGCCACGGTATGACAGGTGCCACTTCGATTGCAATGGCCGAAGTCATGAATTACTACAAATGGCCAGTGCAGACAACTTACGGAATCCCTAGCTATACGACTACGTCACTTTCCATCTTTCTTCCAAGTTTGCCAATTGGACAGTTTAAATGGGACCTGATGAAAGACTGCTATATGAAGAACGATACGGCAAGCTTGAGCGCTCAGGCGGTTGCCGAGTTGCTGCTGTATTGTGCACAGGCACAAAGACTGGATTTTAAGTCTGGTTCTACTAACTCAACGATTTTTTCAATACCAAGGTACATGTCCTTCTATTTTGGCTATCAGCCTAGTGCCTATATCATCAGCCGTATTAATTACTCCACTAACGAATGGGAAGATCTCATCTACAATGAGCTGTCTCATCAGCGTCCTGTCATCTATGGCGGAAAAAAAGATTCCTACACTCAAGTCTTTGTGTGTGACGGTTGCGACGACCAGGGTTTGTTCCACATCAACTGGTGCATGAATGGCCAGTATAATGGCTATTTTTCGCTCAATGTGCTCAATTTCGATCACATGGGAACTGGCAGCACATCTTGGAACTCAGGATTTGTCACTAATCAATATGCTGTCATGGGTCTTGAGCCAGGAAGTGGTAATGACAAGTCTTTTGAGCTCACGGCTGACCAAGTGGTGTTGAATAGCTATATTCCGACCCGTAATCCATCTTCTGGAAATTTTAAAGCATTTGTCTCGGGTCGATTCTACAACTACACTTCTCAGGTGCTTACTGGTGTTGACTCTGGCTGGGGCTTCTTTGAGGGTGATAGTCTCAAGCGCACCACCACGCTTGGAGCTCATACCAAGAATGTTGACCCTGGGGCTTATGTTGAATTTCAAAACAAAGCCATGGAATTCGGTCACGGCATAACTGAAGGAGTTTATACCATCAGGCAGATATATAGCGCTTACTATGCCAACGATTGGCATCTGTGCCCTGGCGGCGACAAGAACTACCTGGAAGTGGAAATCCGCGGCGACTCTTGCTTCATTACGCCTCATGGCAATGCTACTGATGCCGATTTCACATTCAATGGCATAACTACCGATGGCAATATGCACCCAAATCGTCCAATAGACATTAATCTCAATCTGACGAATAATGGAGATTGTGTACATTATATGTTGTACATGCATGTAAATGGGACTAAGAAAGCCACAGGTCTCGTGAGCGCCATGCAGGGAGAAAGCACCAATGTCAATTTCCGATATATGCCTACTGCTGTTGGGGATTATGTTTTGTCGTTCTCGTTCAACGAGGATGGAAGCAACCCCATCGCCACCGAAACACTGCACATTACAGCGATGCCGACTGCCAAGTTGACGGCACAGTCAACGGTGCTTAATGTTACCGACGAGAGCCAAAAGATTATCACAAATGATAAGTTTGCGTTTGAACTGGTAGTGACTAATACGGCATCAACACCCTATCAAGAGGATATTTCGGTTGCATTGTACAAAATGTATGAACCTGGCAACCCGCTCAAGCAATATGCTCTCAATAAGTATGTTGAATTAGCTGCTGGCGAGACCGACACGCTCCTGTTTGAGTTGGATGGTGTAGTGGATGGTTGGCAATACTATGCCAAGTCTTTCTACTATAGTAACGGCAATCAGGTAGGACTTAACACCACCAGCACCTACACGATTCTTTTCCCAAGTGATAACAGCTACGAGGTTGCTACCTGCATCGAACCCGAGGAAGGTGGTACGTGTACCTTTGAGGCGGGGGTGAATTCCGGTTATGCTGTTGCTGGCCATACTGTTGTGTGCTCGGTGAACCCTAACGATGGTTATAGGTTTGGTGATATTTATGTGGTCAGTGAGGCTGGTGAGACGATTGTCCCCACATTGCAAAACGACACATATAGCTTTACTATGCCCGAATCTCCAGTCGCTGTCCATGTCGAGTTCCTTACTGTCCATACAGTTAATATGACTGATGAGATTATGGCTGGTGGAGTGGCTAGCGTGAGCTCCGACCAAGCTTGTGTGGGTGACGAGATTACTGTAACCGCACAACCGAATGTGGGCTGGCGCTTGCAGCAGGTGATCGTGACATGTGCCAGTGATATCGTGCCCGTAAACTATGGAGACGGAGGAATTGTTTCCTTCATCATGCCTGATGGAGACGTAAATGTTTCAGTGGCTTTTGAACGCACGATCGGTGACCGTTTTGAATTAGTTACCGACCGCGATGATATTACCCCCGATGGCGTCTATGTGATTGCTAATCAGCAATATGACCGTGCCATGAAGTTCTTACAGTTAGATATGGGCGAGAGAACTTTCATGGGCACCGAGGCTGGAGAATGGCTCGACGCGGATAAATCGCTTCTTTCGATTAATAACAAAGCTTGCTTGTTTACCATGAGGAACATGGGTGTCGATAGTCTCGTCGTCAACGGTATTACCGAGAAATTCACGGTGGCCGACCTGAATACCGGTAATGGCTTCTTGACTTCGGATGGCAACTATGTTTCATTGACTCAAGACCCTGCAAAACGTCGGGCCTATATCTCAATAAACGATGGAACATGTCTGCTGCGCTTTGTCGATAGATTACCTCAAGTATCGACCGCTCCGATTGTTGGCTATGAACGGGCAACTGATGAATTCCGTGGCATGGATGCGAGTGCAGCTGAACCTGTATGCCTCTATAAGCTTGTGGATTCACATGTGGTTAACGTAGCAACTGCTGAAGGCGGTGTTGTTACTGTTACAAGCGACTTCTTGGATGATGGAACTGTTCAGCGTGGCTGTGAGGTTAGCTTCACCATCGAACTTGATGAGGACTGCTCTGTGAATGACGTGATTGTTACTACTGCAGCTGGTGACACTGTTCAGGTCGTGCTTGATGCTGAAAACGGTGTTTACTCTTTCGAGATGCCTGGAAGCGATGTGACGATTACTGTCACATTTGTGGTACCCATTCCTGAGTACATACTTGGCGATGTGGACGGCAATGGTATTGTTGGCATGGATGACTTGACGAAACTCATTCACTATCTGGTAACAAGCAATACTGAAGGGGTGAGCTTCCTTGGCGCAGATTGCAATAAGGATGGCGTTCTCGGCATGGATGACTTGACATGTCTTATTTATTATTTGGTTTACGGTACCTGGTAATTGATGATTCTCAATAGTACCGAAGAGGGAATGCCAAGATGCTGGCACTCCCTCTTCTTTTTCAAATGATAGCTGTTTTGCTTATCCTTGCGGTGGCATGTCTGTATATATCATCCCCGTATAGAAGTGGAGTGTTTTGCTGGCTGTGTTGAAATGCGCTTGGTTGGGCGCCCACTCGCCGCGTTTGATGCCAGGAGCAAGTTTTATCGAGCGTCTGCCGTATTGGTTGTTGATGCTGTCGATGCTACTCATTAGGCGGCGGAGTTTGCCGTGGTCTTCTGGGTCAAACACATTGAGTTGTATGCCACATCCGTGTTGGATATCGAGTGCCATTACACCCGCTTTGCGATAGGTGAGACCATCGCGCCAGATATTGTTCAAAGCGTTTAGTGCTAAACGCACAATCGTCATGGTGTCACTGGATGGCGTGTCAAGTTGCAGTTGGCAGGAATTAGAATAGAACGGCAGGTCTTCTCGGAACCTGTCTCCGCGCACGTAGGTCATGATGCTGCCAGCTACGCTGCCTTCATCACGCAACTGGCGCGCTGTTCGTTCAGCAAAGCTGACGATGGCGTCTGCGATTTCGTCACGATTGGTAATGACTTTGCCAAAGGTGCGTGATGTCATGATAGACTTGTGGGCGATGGTCACGGGATTGGCGATCTGGCAGTCATAGCCCATAAGCTCTCGTTGAGTGCGCTCTACTGTCACCGAGTATAGCGACCTCACTAACGATGGGGGCATTTTCACAAAATCGGCAGCTGTCTTTATACCTCGTGTTTGCAGTGATGCTCCTAACCGTCGGCCGATTCCCCATACTTCCTCGATGGGCGTGCGACGGAGGATAATGTCAATCGCTTCGGGCCGCACGAGCCAATAGACACCGTCAGTGATGCGGCGGTCGCGTTTGGCGATGTGATTGGCGACCTTGGCGAGTGTCCGCGAGGGGGCAAACCCGATACTCACGGGAATTCCCACATGTTGTTTAATTCTTTTGACCAGTTCGGCCATCTTTTGATGGCTTGTTTCCACATCTTTGTGTTGCAACTTGAAAAAGGCCTCGTCAACCGAATAGACCTGCAGGTTATCAACCTCACGGCCCATCAAGTTCATTACTCGGTCGGAGAGGTCGCGGTAAAGGATGTGGCGCGCTGACAGTTGGATAATGCCATTTGGATCGGTATGTTCCTTGATTTTGAACGCTGGGCACCCCATGGGAATGCCTGCCGCCTTAGCCTCGTTACTGCGGGCAATGACGCAACCGTCGTTGTTGGATAGGACAACGACCTTTTTCCCGTTGAGCCGTGGATCGAACACGCGCTCACAAGAGACAAAGAAGTTATTGCAGTCAATAAGCCCGTACATGTATGTATATATGTGTATAATTGTATTAAAAAAGGTCACCTCTATACAGCAGAGGAGCCACTTTCCGAGAGTTCTAGCCAGCGCATTTCCTTTTCGTCGAGCAGGTCTTTGACCTCCTGATAACGTGCAGCCTTGGCCGCAACATTGTCAAGCGTTTCACCGCTAGCGAACAAGGCGTCCAATTCGGCCTTTTCCTTGGTCAAGGTCTCAATTTCGGCGGTGAGTTGCTCCAGTTCGCGCTGCTCCTTATAGCTGAGGCGTTTCTGCTCGCTGCGGTTAGCCCAGGTGTTTTCTTTAGGTTTGGCGGCTTCTTGCTCCTTTGCAGCTTGAGCGGCTTGCTGCTCATGACGTTGTTTCCAGGCGCGATACTCACTGTAGTTGCCCGGGAAGTCTTTTACATGGCCGTTGCCAGTAAAAACAAAAGTGTGGTCCACCGTGCGGTCCATGAAGAAACGGTCATGGCTTACGATGATGACACAACCGTTAAACTGCGACAGATATTCCTCTAATATCTCAAGTGTGGAGATGTCAAGGTCATTGGTCGGCTCATCGAGGATGAGGAAGTTGGGCTTGGTCATCAGCACCATTGCCAGATATAGCCTGCGACGTTCGCCGCCACTCAATTTGGCGATGAACTTCTGCTGGTCCTGAGGCGTGAACAGGAAATGGTTGAGCCATGCCATGGCAGTGTAGTGGTGTTTCTCGTCAAAGTAGATATACTCGGCGATGTCCCTGATTGCATCAATCACCCGCTTGCCTTCGTCCAGGTTGATGCCTTCCTGGCTGTAATGGGCAAACTTGACCGTTTCACCGATGTCGAAGTAACCGCTGTCGGGTTTGACGATGTCGAGGAGCAGTTTGATGAACGTGGTCTTGCCCACACCGTTGTCGCCAACGATGCCGAGTTTCTCATAGCGCGCAAACGTGTAGTTGAAATCGTCGAGAATCACCTTGTCACCGAAACGCTTGCTCACATGATGAGCGGTAAAGATTTTTTTGCCGATATAGGCACTCTTGACGTTCAGTTCCACTTCACCATCATCCCGTCGCTGCTGGGCTCGCTCCTGCAAATCATAGAAGGCGTCAATGCGGTATTGCGCCTTGTGGGCGCGGGCCTGCGGCTGTCGACGCATCCAGTCCAACTCGGTGCGCAACAGGTTGCGTGCTCGTTCCACTTGGGCGTTCTGTGCCTCGATGCGTTCGGCACGCTTCTCCAGATAGTAGTTGTAGTTTCCGTTATAGGAGAAAATGCTGTGCTGGTCCATCTCTAGGATGCGGTTGCAGATGTTGTCCAGGAAATAGCGGTCATGGGTCACCATCAGCAGGGTGACA
Source organism: Sodaliphilus sp. (assembly GCA_036795635.1). Lineage (GTDB taxonomy): Bacteria > Bacteroidota > Bacteroidia > Bacteroidales > Muribaculaceae > Sodaliphilus. Next base: position 4,174 of record DAIREJ010000031.1, on the reverse strand, counting down.
CGGCTGCGCTGCAGGTAGCTCTCCAACCACTCAATCATGTCGATGTCAAGGTGGTTGGTAGGCTCGTCAAGGATGAGCATCTGCGGCTCATCAATGAGCAGTCGTGCCAGCGCAACGCGCTTGACCTGACCGCCGCTCAATTCCTTAACGGGTTGGTTATAGTCGGTAATCTTGAGTTGGGTGAGAATTTGCTTGAACCGTTCCTCGTAATCCCATGCTCTTGTAGCATCCATTGCCTGGATCGCAGCGGTCATGGCATCACTGTCTCCAGTGCGCAAGGCATCTTCGTACTGATGGATGGCTCCTGACCGAGGGTCGTCGCCATGTAGGCAGGCGTCAAGTACGGTGTGCGCGCCCCTCAAGTCGGGTAGTTGGGGTAAGTAGCCCACACGCAGGTTGTTGCGGTAGATGACCGTGCCGCTGTCTTGCGAAGTCACACCCGCAAGGATGTCGAGTAGGGTGGATTTGCCAGTTCCGTTCTTGGCAATGAGTCCGATTTTCTCACCTTCGGCCACACCAAAAGTGATGTCCTCGAAGAGCACATCAACCCCGAACGCCTTGCTCAGGCCCTCAACCTGCAAATAACTCACCATACTTGTGATAGGTGATTAGCAACTAAAAAATTGCTTCATTACCCTGATCATGTTCACATGGTCATCGCAGGAACCTGTTTCGCGCACCGAGTGCATGGCCAAAACG
>DAIREJ010000031.1:343-3465 GCA_036795635.1 Sodaliphilus sp. | reverse complement strand
CCCACGTCAACGCCCTCGATGTCGAGTTGCCCGGTGAGGATATTGCCTAGTGTCGAACCACCAGCCACATCGCTGTGATTCACGAAGTACTGGAAAGGCGCATCAGCACTTTCACACAAGCTCTTGAAGATGGCAGCCGAGTGGGCATCACTCATGTACTTGCAGTTGGCGTTGACCTTGATGCACGGACCGCCACCCAGCGAGGGATGGTTGGTCGGATCATATTTTTCAGGATAGTTGGGATGGAAGGCATGGGCATTGTCAGCCGATACCATGAACGAGCGGTGAATAGCACGACCGAAGTCCTCAAAGTCTCCACCCAAAGCCATAACGAGCCTGAGAAGCATATTACCTAATACCGGCGAATGGGCGCCTTGCTTGGTGCCGCTGCCAGTCTCCTCGTTGTCAAAGATGGCGGCTACCAGTGTTGCGTCTTTGTCTTTCGCCTCGGTGATGGCTGTGATGGCTGCATGCACCATGCTCAGGTCATCAAGACGGCCAGCCGAGATAAATTCATTGTTGAGACCGAACAAGCTGGCTTTACTCACGTCATAGAGCATCAAATCAAAATCTAAGATGTCGTCAGCCTCGACCTGTAATTCATCAGCAACAAGATTGAGCAGGGTGTTTCGCCATTCAAAGTCGTGGTTGATTTTGGCGAGGATGGGCAGCATGTCTTTTTGTTTTGAAAGACAGTTTCCCTCGTTGACGGCACGGTTGAAGTGGATGGCAAGGTGAGAGATGCACATCAACGGACGGTCAATCTTCAGAAGTTTGGTGACGGGATGCAATGCGTCCTTGCCCTTGAGCAGTACGCGTCCAGCCAATGACAGGGGTCGGTCAAACCAAGTATAGAGGATGGGACCGCCATAGACCTCGGTGTTCAGGCGCAGGATGCCGCCCTCACCGGGAATCTCACTCGCAGGCTTGATGCGGAAGCAGGGCGAATCGCTATGGGCAGCAATAATCTTGAAGCCTGTGTCGGCAGGCTTTTTCTTACCCACCTGTACAGCGAAGATGGCGCTATCGTTCTTTGTGAAGAAGAATTTGTCTCCAGCCTTGGCAGTCAGTTTGTCGTTAATCTTCTTCTCTTTGAAGCCGTTGGCAGTCAAGATTTTCTTCACACTATCTACTGCCAGGAAGTTGCAAGGACTGTTATCCAGGAACTCCAGCAATGAGGTCACATATTTCTTATCAGTTGCTTTACTCATAATATGATTGTTTTATTTGATTGATTAAATTCCGTAATAAATGGCATTCAATGCCCTGAGCACGTTGCACAATGTCTGACCCCAGTAGTTGATGAAATTGATTTTGCACTGGTACAGCATTTCATGCTGGGTTTCAGTCAAGGCATCTTGAATTGAGTGGATCAGGTTGAAGAACTCTTGGTATAGGTCTGCAAGGTTTTCAGACACCGATGACGAGATGGGCGTGTCGCTGTATTTCATATCCTCCATGAATACCTCCAGATAGATGTCTTCTTCGGCCATGACCTGAGCTATCCGGTCCCGCATCAGGTCATATACATCCTCCTCGAGTGCTTGGTCGATATATTCTTCACTGTAGGAGTCATCTTCGATATCATTGATGGTGATATACAGGCGGGGCAGCAGTTTGAGCATCTGCGCCACAAATTGGTCGCGCGACGCACATTCATTAACATGCTCCAACGCATGGCAATATTCGTTGGCCAACGCGATAAACGCCAGCTCATTGGGTGTCAACTTCTCCATGATCAGTCTTGTATAGGTTCTTTTGCTCAATGTAAGTTAGCACTTCGTCGGGTATATAATAGCGGACGCTTTGACCTTTGGATAGGCGCTCTCTGATTTGAGTCGAGGATAATTCGATGATGGGTGCATCTATCAGTCGGACGCGGTCTTGCAACTTGCTGGGGATGTTGACTTCGTAGCCCAGGCGAGGGTAGATGAGCACATGGTATTTGGCGAGGATTTCGTCGCTCTTGCGCCATTTACCGAACAATTCCCAATTGTCTGCGCCGATAACCAGATAGAATTCGTCATCGGAAAACTTGGCTTGGAGCGCATTGAGGGTGTCGATGGTGTAGGATGGGCGGGGCATCGTGAATTCAAAGGCCGACGTTTCCACACCCTCCACCGGGCGTGACACCATCTCCACCATCCGCAACCGGTCGGTATCGGCAACGTGCCGTTCGTTGTCAGCCTTCAGCGGATTTAACGGCGACACCATGAGCCACAGCCGATCCACGGCTCCACAACCGATGATGTGCTGTGCGATAATCGCATGTCCTATGTGTATCGGGTCAAAGGACCCACCAAAAATCCCGATTTTCATTTTTGTGAATCGTTGGCGATGAACTCGGCGATGAGGTCGTGTACTTGAGCAACGGCTGTGTCAAGGTCGTCGTTAATGACGGTGTAGTCAAACTGTGGGCCGATGCTGATTTCAAACTCCGCCTTGTCAACGCGGTTTTGGATGTCTTCCATGCTGTCGGTGCCGCGTTTGATGAGTCGCTGGCGCAAAACTTCCACGCTGGGCGGCTGAATAAAGATGCTGAGAGCACGGTCGCCATACAACCGTTTGACATTCACACCGCCAAGCACGTCTAGGTCTAGCACCACATTCTTACCCATGCCGGTGATACGCTCCACCTCGCTCTTGAGCGTGCCGTAGTAGCGTCCCTCGTACACTTCCTGATACTCCACCAGTTCGTCATTGGCTATTTTCTCCTTGAATTCCTCAAGAGTCAAGTAGTAATAGTCCACGCCATGCTCCTCCTGGCCACGTCGGGGGCGGGTAGTGGCCGACACCGAGAAGGCCAGTCGCAACGACTCGTCCTGCATCACGCGTCCAATGATAGTGGATTTCCCCGACCCCGACGGAGCCGAGATAATAATCAGTTTGCCTTGTTCCATATTAAAAAATAACACCTAAAGACTAAAAAGTATACTTAAGGCCCAAAAATGTTACCGATTGGTTGAAATCCTTTATAATTTGGATGCGCTCCTCGGTGAAGAAATGCAGACGTTCTTTGATTTGATATTGTGCGCCTAAACCCACATTGGCGCCAAAAAAGTTTTCAGAGTCGTAATTACCATAGTTGAATCCGACAAGTGGATATATGGCAAATGAGCTGC
>DAIREJ010000031.1:0-294 GCA_036795635.1 Sodaliphilus sp. | reverse complement strand
ATAACATAATGTATATTTACGTTAGCATTGATGCCGCTCCAACCATCGTTTTCAAAGAAATAGATAAATTCGGGAGCGATGCGCCAGTTTGAAATGGGCTCATACTGTAATTGAGCGCCCAACCCTGCCATCGAGTGCTTTGAAGCATAGACAAACTGTGCAGCTGCCGAGACATCGCCTTGTTCGGCATGAGCGTTAAAAACAGCTGCGATGGCGACAATCGCCATAAAAATATACTTTTTCATAATCTAAATGTTTTCTTCTTATCCAAACACCGTTCATTACTAAAAATAT
>DAIREJ010000030.1:16300-18842 GCA_036795635.1 Sodaliphilus sp. | reverse complement strand
CCACGGCTCGTTATGCCAAGTGCTTGGAAGGACTCAAAACTCGTGTGCTCGATACCCGCAAGACCACACCGGGCATGCGTATGCTCGAGAAAGAAGCTGTCAAGATTGGTGGCGGTTGCAACCACCGCATCGGTCTGTTTGACATGATTCTGCTCAAGGACAATCATGTGGACTTCGCCGGGGGCATCGTGCCAGCCATTGAGAAGGCACGTCAATGGTGCAAGGACAACGGCAAGGACCTCAAGATTGAAATTGAGGTGCGCAATTTTGACGAGTTGCAGCAGGTCCTTGACCACGGCGGCGTGGACCGCGTGATGCTGGACAACTTCACTGTCGAGAACACCCGCAAGGCGGTTGAAATCATTAATGGCAGGGTAGAGACCGAATCTAGCGGCGGTATCACCATCGACACGTTGCGTGCCTATGGTGAGTGTGGCGTGGACTACATCTCAGTAGGCGCTCTCACGCATTCTATCAAGTCACTCGATATGAGTTTCAAAGCCTGCTGATGCCCACCCGCTCGTTACAGGAAATAGTACCCTTGCATGATCTCGGTGAACCCTTGATCATTGCTGGACCTTGCAGTGCCGAGTCTGAACAGCAGATTCTCGACACCGCAAGGGCATTGAACGCCGTCGGTGTAAAGGTTTTCAGAGCGGGCATCTGGAAACCACGCACCATGCCCGGCGGTTTTGAGGGTGTGGGTAACGATGGCTTGTCGTGGCTCCGTCGGGTTAAGCAAGAGACAGGTATGACTGTTGCAACCGAGGTGGCTACCGTCGATCATGTGCGAGCCGCTTTGGATGCGGGCATCGATGTCCTGTGGATTGGTGCTCGCACTACAGCCAACACCTTTGCCATGCAGGACATTGCAGACACGCTGCAAGGGAATGACAAGGTGACAGTGCTGGTGAAAAACCCATTGAATCCTGACCTTGACTTGTGGCTGGGAGCATTGCAACGCTTGGCCTATGCTGGTGTCACCCGTTTAGGGGCTGTGCATCGTGGCTTTAGCTCGGCGGGTGCACATTATTATCGAAACGATCCGCAATGGCACATCCCCTTTGAGTTGCGTCGCTGCGTCCCTGAACTGACGATTCTTTGTGACCCGTCGCACATCGGTGGCAAGAGAGAATATGTTAAGTCTCTCTCTCAACAGGCCTTGGATATGGGATTTGATGGTTTGATGATTGAGTCACATTGCAATCCAGATCAAGCTTTGAGCGACAGTGCCCAGCAAATCACCCCCGCCGACTTGAAGGCTATCCTTGACAGATTGGTCGTCCGTTCCGGTACGCCTATCGAAGATGAATTGGCGCTGCTGCGTCAGCAGATTGACGACTGTGACCAGGAACTGTTGGCCGTGCTGGCTCGTCGCATGAGTGTGTCTCATGAGATTGGTGTGTTCAAGAAGACACACAATCTGCGCATCGTTCAACCTGCCCGTTATCAGGCCCTCATTGACGAACGCATCAGGCAGGCGAGCCGTTTGGGCTTGGCTCCCGATTTTATCAAGACAGTCATGGAATCCATCCATGAGGAAAGCGTCCGTCAGCAGCTTGATGACCCCAACAATCCTGAATAAATGAAAAAGGTCGTGATTATCGGCGCCTCGTCGGGCATGGGTTTGGAAGTGGCCAAACTCTTGCTTGCCGAGGGGTGCACATTGGGTGTGGCAGCACGTCGTGAGGACAGGCTGCAAGCCTTGAAAATGTTGGCACCAGATAGGGTAGAGGTACAGGCCATTGACGTTACTGCCGACGATGCAGCGCAACGTCTGCGCTCGCTCATCGACCGCTTGGGTGGCATGGACCTGTTTTTCTATGCTTCGGGCATCGGCAAGCAGAATCGCACGCTCACGCCCGACATTGAACTAAACACCGTCAATACAAACGGAATGGGCTTTACCCGCATGATAGGGGAGGCCTACCGCTATTTCGCCGAGCGTGGCGAGGGACACATCGCCGCCATCACCTCGATAGCAGGCACTAAGGGCCTTGGGCCCGCGCCGTCCTATTCCGCTACCAAGGCGTTGCAGAACGTCTATCTCCAGGCCCTCGAACAGCAAGCTAACGCCCGTGGCTTGAAAATCCGTTTTACAGACATCCGCCCAGGCTTTGTGAATACTGACCTGCTTGCCGGTGACTTCCATTACCCCTTGATGCTCAAACCCGAAAAGGTCGCGCAGCAAATCGTCAAAGCCCTGAAAAACAAGCGCCACATCAAGGTCATTGACTGGAAATATGCGATCATAACCGCCTTCTGGCGTCGCCTCCCTCGCCCCCTCTGGCGTCACCTTAAACTGTAATCCCTCTTGTCCCGTACTCCGAAGCTGCGCCTCAGAACACTACTCATTGAGGATTAATCCTCTGTTAGGTCAAAATACTTGGCGTTGATGATACCTGAGAATTCACCGTTTTCTTCCGCCCAAGTGATCACCACAAGATATTTGTCAGTTTCTGGATAGGCAGTGAAAAAACTCATGCCATCTTTTGTCTGTGCGGCGAACAGTTGGTCGCGACCATTTGTGAACGGCATGTCC
>DAIREJ010000030.1:12153-16290 GCA_036795635.1 Sodaliphilus sp. | reverse complement strand
GATTGAGGCTAGTGGAATGTGTGGAACCGTCCTTCTTAATCTCGTTGCGCAGATACCAAGCCACCAATGGTGTGCGGCCATCTTCCAGCAGGCGGTAAACATGGAACATCTCGGGCGATGCTGCGGCATAGGTGAAGTACCGCTTGCAACTGGCGTTCATCGTTGCATTCCACCCGTAGAAGTAGTTATTGGTTCCGTCATCTCTGTAGTAAGACACATTGTTTATTGCTGCTTCGGGTTGATTAGATGACGTGGTTTGCATTTGAGTGACCTTCGTCTCTCCCTGTTTGTCGTTTTTGTCAAATGAGACGGTCACAACAACATAGTGTATGTCGGGACTTAAGCCGCTTGCACAAGCGACCATGTCTTTACCCGTGGCAATACGTTTATCGGCATTTGCCGTGACTTTTGATGTCACTTCGCTCTCGCTCATCTTGTCATAATCGCTTTGGGCGAAGACTTCCCAATAGAAATACTTGGTGTCGTTACCGTATTCCCAATCAAAGGCCAGTCCGTCACTCATCAACAGGATGCTAATGGGACGGGAGAAACAACCTTCCAATCCGAGTTGCACGACACGGATGCTTTGGATTCTGACTTTCGCTCCGATCACCTCAACTTTGATCACCCCTTCACGTGGCGTCAAAGTGTAGTTTTCTTCTTTTGCGGTCACCGTGACTGTGGCTGACCCGGTGCCATTGCTTTTCGATGCTGTCAAAAAGCTTGGAAACTCGGTGATTCTCCATTCGCCATCGCCTTTAGTGAACTTGATGTCAAATGTGGCTGTGGCATTTTTTTCACACGTCAGGGAAACCTCTGAAGGGGAGAGCGAGAACTCGATGTCGCTCTTGTTGCCGCCAGATGAACCTCCTTCGGGCTCGTCACTGCCGCATGAAGTAAAAGCGAATATCATGGAAAGAATCAATATAATAAACTTGATACGTCTCATCATTCTATTGTTTTCAATTGTTATACCCTTCTAATACTCAGCATCCCATGATGCGGATGCTATATTAGTTTAATTCGCGTATTTAGTAGTTTAAAAAAGTGTGTCGTTAATTTACTCAGTTACCACTCTGACTGTGAACTCTTTCTGGAGGTTCAACCCACCAAACTGGTCATCAACTACGATGACGCGACCAGTGACGGTGCTGTTGTTGCCGTAGCCCATCGAGATGAGTTTGGGCACATTCAGGCGCCACTCAAGAGTGAACGGATCTTGTGCCTTAATGCGGTCCTCATTAGCAGCGTTGGCTGTCACCCACTCGCCATCGATGTTGGCCTCAGCTCCGGGAATGTCAAAGATTACTCCCTTGTAGAAACCTTTCTCTAACTGCACGTGTGGTCCTTCTCCTACAGTCTCTGGCAACGACTGTGGCATTAGGTAACGCTGGAAGAATCCAGCGGGATTAATCAGGTGCAGCGGCTGGACGACGTCATAACGTTGAACCGTTTCGGTGAGCGTCGTCGCACGTATCATATCAAGCAATTCATCAACATTCTTCACATCTGCTTTCATCTGGAAGCACAGGCTTGCTAATGCGACATTATAATAGGGTGGTAGTGTTGAACCATCTCCATATTTATAATGAACTAAGCCACACCAATAATTACTGCCAATCCTAAAAACGATGCTTTTTCCTGAGAATAACACATCATTGTGAAGGCCGAAGGGAAAACTGCTTAATCCAGAATTAAATTCAAAATCCTTTATTGCTGTAATATAGTCAAATGAATCATTAGCAGATCCCATGCCGAATGAAAACAACATGTGGCAGTCAGTCATCAAGTCATGATTGCTGTTGCCTAAAGGTAACCAATTGTAATCATTTAAATACTTCTCATACTGTGTGTGCATGTCACCATACATATAATAACGATGTCTAAGCATGCTGAAAAGCATAAGATTTTCAGTTTTATAAGATTCCCTAACTGCTGAATAGTTACTGCCGCTATTTGAGAAATTACTTAAACCTGAAAAATCGTAATAATTACTACCAAAGCCTGCAATAAAAATTTTATCAGGATGTTCACTGGCATATTTCCCAATAAATATATTCGGACGATTGTCATCATAATTATCTGTTTCTAGATTACCCCAACAGCATGAATAGAAATGATTATGTTTCAAAAGTTCACTCATTATGGTCATTTCATCGTCTGCGTAATAATCATTCGCTTCACGGGGTAAACCGATAAACTCGTAGTTGTCAAAACTGCTAGGAGTTTGTTCCAACATAACGTTGCAAAGTCTGTCCATTAGGTGTTGATACTGTTCGACAGTATAATCACCTGCTCCATGTTCCCACATCATGTCAGCAATGCGGATGGCATCAACGATGTGATCATCTTCCACTAAATATAAGTCAGGCAGGATGTCTTCTGGAGAGAGAGGTATAATTGAAATGGGTTGATGATTCTGTGGCATTAGTTTCTCTGAAGTTCCAAAAGTGATGCTGTCTATTTCGTTGATAGAATAACAGTGATGACCATCGCGGCTGTCCATCTGTTGGTAAAACATGTCATCATGTTGAATACCTTCATTATCAGCATGAGAGGTGGTCATTTCATTAAAGTTCTCAAGGTAACACGAACTATATTCGCCGCTATTGAGATGGACAGTCATGTGACGGATGTTAAGGCCAGGAAGTCCGTTCAATGTCGTGCAAGGAGCTCTGTTACCTATAGTTTTTGAATAAGTAATTCTTTGAACATTGTTCAAGCAGAAACAGAATTTGTTTTTTGTCGTTGTGATGATAAGAGAATCACGGACGCAGGCCATCCGTGGCATGTCAGTCATTGCAATAGAGGTAATATTGCCATTTGTTAGCCACACATGCATAGACTTGTTGCTGTCTTTAGGATTTAGGATGATGTCGATGACAGAATTGATGTCACTGATATTCACTTCTCCATCTTGGTTGACATCAGCACATAAAGAACTGGAAGAGGGCGACAGAATTCGGGTAATAACAGCATTGATGTCGCTGACATTCACTTCATGGTCATTGTTGATATCACCGACCAATGTGCCGTTCACGTCCTCAATCAAGACGAATTTATTCCAGCCATTGGCTGACTGATAACGGCTTATTGCTTCAGCTGGAACGCTGAGTACAGCTGTACTATATATGCTGTTGTCAAAGCTGTATTCATCATCCGCCTCGGGTGGATTGGATGACATACATGTTAGGCGCTTCAAGGCGGCACAACCTGCAAAAGTATAGATGGGCACCTTGGTGACAGATTCGGGAAGTGTCACATTTTCCAGACTTGAACAGTCACAAAAGGCCCAAGCCTCAATCGTCGGGTCTGAATCAGGAATGACCACATCAGTCAGACTGCTGCAAGCTTTAAAAGCACCCTCTCCAATATAGGTGACAGAGGAGGGAATATCAATGGATGTGAGTGCACTGCAATGCGAGAACATGCGTTTGCTGATTGCAGCAAGTGAGTTGGGTAGCGTGATATTGATCAGGTTGCGGCAGGCGGTAAACGCGCCGTTGCCGATTGTAGTGACCGAATTGGGAATCTCGATGCTGGTTAATCCTGTGCAGCCGTTAAACGCATCAATTCCGATAGTTGTCACTGCACTGGGAATGGTGATGCTGGTTAAGTTGCAACAGTTGGCAAAAGTTCTTTCGTCAATATTGTTGATGGCATTTGGAAGGGTGATGGATGTGAGTTCTTTACAGTTGGCAAACGCATACATGCCGATGTTGGTGACCGCGCCTGGAATATCAATACTTGTCAACGAAGTACATCCGTTAAAGGCATAAATGCCTATTGAAGTAACTGAGTTGGGAATGGTCACATGGGACAAACTGCTACAACCGTGAAAGGTATGATCATTAATCTTGGAAACACCTTCGGGTAAAGTTATATTGGTCAAACTATGGCAATCTTGGAATGCCCGGATGCCGATATTGGTAACTGAATTGGGGATATCGATTTCAATCAATCCAGAACCATAAAAAGCATAGTCGTCGATGGTATTGATGCCACTTGGAATATGAGTGTTTTTGCAACCCAGAATCAGTTTACCAGCTGAACCGTTTTTCTCAATAATCGCATTACAATTCTCACGTGAATCATATTTTATGTTTTGACTATCTACCGTAATGCTTTCCAATTCAT
>DAIREJ010000030.1:0-12143 GCA_036795635.1 Sodaliphilus sp. | reverse complement strand
AATATGAGTAACTGATGCAGGAATATTCACACTAGTGATCTTAGAACCAGTTATGCAGACAGATGATCCTGAGATAAAGTAATCCGGGATTATTTCAACATTATCACCTATAGTCAGTTGAGAAATATTCTCTACAGGCATATTCCCAATTGAGGAACAGTTTTGGGCATTCCAAATTAACTCAGTAATACCGAGGCAATTGAGAAATGCTCCCGAACCTATAGTACTAACGGATTCAGGGATGGTTATACTGGTAAGTGAGTAGCAGCGCGAAAATGCGCCACTTTTAATGGTTTTGACGGTATTTGGAATAGTAACGCTTGTTAAGTAAGGATTTCCTAACATTGCTGGGCTTTCACCGAATGCACGGCCAATAGCTGTTACTGTGTAGGTCGTGTCATTGAAAGTAACACTTTCAGGGATTACTATATTACCACTATAGTAACCATCATAGCCCAAAATAGAAGCATTATACCCGTTTACAACGGTGGCTTCATTGCCATTCTTTTCGTAAAAAAATCCGTCCACCTGAAAGTCGTAGGCGGCAGATGTAGCCGGCAATAGCATTGCCATTAAGAGTAACGTGAGTTGAATGAGATGTTTCATGTCGCAGATCCTTTTGAATTGATATCTAGTAGATTGATAACGATTGGTATCAGTCATCCGCAAATATACACATTATTTTAATATCATATGCAATACAGCAGTGTTTTTCTTGTAATAAAAGAGACGAAGATGTTGATCAGGAATTAAATTGTCAACATCTTTTTAATGAATTGTTTTTTTTTGTCTTTCTTGTCTTCCCCAAAAGAATGCGGACGCCTTCGTCTAATTCGTGGAATTTGCCGTTTGAGAGTGTCAGTTTTTGCTGGGGCTGGTGGTGACGCGGGCGGCGGTGTGGAAATGGGTGGCGTAGTAGTTCTGGCGCAAGTCGTCAACAACCACGCCGCGTGATGACGAGGCATGCACAAATTTGTTGTCTTTCAGGTAGATGCCGACATGCGAAACATGACCGTCGCTACTGGTGATAAAAAAGACCAGGTCGCCCTCCTTGAGGTCGTCCAGATCAATGGGTTTACAATTCTGCTCCAGCATCTTAGCGGTATTGCGATGCACCTTGATGCCAAAGACTTCGAGATAGACTTCCATGACCATGCCTGAGCAGTCAGTGCCCACGCCGCAGGTGTGCGCTGCATAGACGTATGGCGTTCCCAACCAGCGTTTCAATTCCTTGTAGAGCTCTTTGTTCTTCTTGTTTTGCGGTTTGACGTCAAGGCGCGCCCATTCATCAGTCACCAGGCCGTGTCCGCTCAGGGCTTCAGGTTTTTTCTTGTCCTGGGTTGTGCTTGTGCTGTTGTCATCGTTGGGCGCATCGCCACGGTTGCGGCGCTCATGATAGGGGCGATAGGTGTGTGTGTTGTTGCTGGTGCTACGGCAAGATACCACTGGCAGCGACAAGAGTATCGCCGCTGCCAAATAAAGTATCGATTTGCCTTTTATAGCCATGACTTTTAGGTCTTAGCCTTTTAGGTTTTAGGTGGCGCAAATGCCTAAAGCTTAACACCTAAAGCCGTTGAACTAATCTTTCTTCTCTTCTTCGGCCGGTGCTTCAGTGGCCTCATCCTCTTCCTTGGTGGTGAAGTCGGTGATACCGGCGCCGATCAGGATGTTATACCAAGAGATGATTTTCTTGATGTCACTGTTGTGGACACGTTCGCTGTCCCAGTTCTCAAGCACCGAACCCATGAATTCATGGAGTTGGTCAGGTGTGCTGTATGCTTTAGCGTCGATAACCTTGTTGTCAAACTTTTTGGCCACGTTCTCCAACACCTTTGACAGGGGCAGGTCCTCACCCTCGGTGTAAATCGAGATGTTACCCAGAGCCATCACGCGTTCACGTGAATGAACAGGGAAGCGTTTGCCGTCGGCAAAACTTTCAACGAGAAGCATGTTTTTACCGTAGGAAATGAGTTTGTAAAGTCCGGGACGTCCCGAAATTGATAATATCTTCTTCAGCATAATAAAATGATAGAGTTAATATGAATGTTGTTAATTAATTGGCTTGATTGAGCAATTGCATGACTTGAGAGAGCAAGGGGGTGTCACCGTCATTGATGAGGACTTTTTCTCCGTCAGTGACGTTCTCTTCGGCCGCTTGTGAGGCCATCCTTGACTTGACTTGAGACGCGGTCAACCCGTTGCGGGCGATGACGCGCTGGATGCGCACTTCAACCGGTGCAGTCACATGCCACACTTCGTCCACCAGACGGTCCAGTCCCCCGGTTCGCAACAAGGCTGTCTCCACAAAGGCGACATGTGCTCCGTTGTTCCGTTGTTCCTCGGCCCAGCGCTTGATGTCAAGAGCAGTCGCTGGATGGACAATTCCGTTGAGCCTTGCCCTTGAAGCGTCATCAGCAAAAGCGACGTTGCTCAAGTAAATGCGGTTGATGCTCCCGTCAGCATAGTAGGTCTCTTGCCCGAAGGCTTCAACCAGTTGCTGCTTCACTTCCTTGTCTTGGACCATCAGTGCCTTGGCTCTACTGTCACAGTCATACACGTGGAAACCCATGACTTCCACCATGCGTGACACCACGCTTTTGCCGCTGCCTATTCCACCCGTGATAGCAATCAGTCTCATGTCAGTGTTTCTCGATGATGTATTCCACACTGTCGTGTGAAAGCTTCACGTCTTGATAGACTGCCGGCATCTCGCCGATCATCACTTTTAACTTGTTGCTTCCTGTAACGATGGAGTTGTAGTCCACCACCGCCGTGATACTGGCGTCATCGCTATTGCGACTCACCGGCGAACGGTAGGTGATTTCCACATCGCCAGGGAATAGTAGAATCTTCATTCCGGCGGGAGCGTTGCGCACGGCAATCTTCACCGATCTGGTTTGGGTCGTCAGTTTTTCAATAGGTGCCATGATGTCAATGGCACGTGGCTCGACCACTGCATTGTTAATGGGTGCAATGGTCACCTTGCGCCGCAAGGTGTCGGTCAAATCGGTGACCTCAACATGGTAGGTATAAACCTCGTTGATGTCGCTCAACGTTTTGGCATCACTGAAAACAAGCACTGAGTCTAGGCTCTTAATCAGCGTGCCATATAGCGCATATCCGTCGCGCGGTTCAACGATGATGTCCGTCTTGATGGGCACTTTTTTGCCTGGCAAGTCGGTGTACCGCAGTGTGATGGACTCGGGAAGCACGTTGATGATCGACATGTTCTTGCTGAGGATGGGCATCAGGGCTTTTTTCAAGTGACCCTGATCCATCTTAAAGACGCCGTTACCGTCACTGTAGTCGGTGAGGCGCAGTGTCAAGGTGGGTGTCTTCTGGAACATGAACGAGAAGATCCGGTAACCGCGGCCACGAACTGTGACCGTGAGTGTGTCGGGCACCTTCGAGAGCAGATGGACATTGTCGGGCATGTTCATTTCGACAGGCACTTCGATGTCCAACTGCATGTCGCGGTTAAATGTCAGGAAACTCCAGAACGCGGCCGAGATGACCACGAACGTAAGGTAAAGGAGAATCGACCTCGTGCGAGGTGACACTCTGAACTTTACTTGCATCTTTTCCCGAAGTTTCACTGTTGTTCCTCTCGGTTGCTGCCGTTAGCGGTTATTTTTTGACGTCATTGCCGGTCTCGACAACATCCTGCATCGACTGATAGATGGAGTTCTTGTCGATTTTGATGGTCACGTTGTTGTCGATTTCCAGCATGACATAGTTGTCCTTGATTTCGCGGATGCGGCCATAGATGCCGCCGGCGGTCATCACCTTGTCACCCTTCTGGAGGCTGTCTCGGAAGGCATTGATCTTCTTTTGCTTCTTCTGCTGCGGAGCAATCATGAAAAAGTAGAAAATAGCTATGATCAGGATAATCATGAGCATGCTGCTCCATCCTGCTCCGGCACCGCCAGGGGCGGCCTGAATTAAAATCGTGTTAAGCATAATGTCGTAGTTTTAATCAGTTGATATTATTTTTTATTTGGGTTATCGTTTCAGAATCTTGCCCTCCTTGCGCAGTTGCTTGACGGCATTGTTGAGGATGCCGTTCACAAACTGACCGCTGCTGGCAGTGCTGAAGTTTTTGGCCAGTTCGATGTACTCGTTCAGTGTGACAGAAGTGGGAATCTTTTCAAATGAACGCAACTCGGCAAGGGCGGTGCACATGATGATGCGGTCCATGAGCACTATGCGGTCACTGTCCCAACGGCTCTCCTGAACCAACTCATCGATAATCGTGTTGCTCTCGGGCATCATCGTTACCGTGGCTTTGAACAGTTCTTTGCCGAACTCGCTGTCCTCCTCGTCCTTGAACATGGGCAAGATGGCATTCTCCTCGCCCTCTGCTATGCGCCTGAAGGTTTTGCACACAAACTGTCCCAACAGGCCCAGGTCATCTTCGGTCCAGTATATAGATCTCTGTTCGATGGCATCTGACATATTTGCATCAGGCAAGATGACTTGCTTCATGAGCTGCTGCCACAATTGACTGTCGGCTTCCATGCTGTCATCGGGGGCGTTCATGTACTCGTTGTAAAGGTTGCTCTTGAGCACCTTGTCAAGTATCAGACGTTCAAAGATGGGGTCGTCATTCCATGTCACGGTGTGTTCCTGGGCAAACTGTTGTAATTGCTCGTCGGATGCAAGCGCCGCAACAAGGCGGTTGTTGACAAACTTCATGTTGGGATTGAGGTCCTCTTCGGTGGGGAGGTACTTATGACGAGCCTCATCAAGCCGCACCTCCTGGATGTGGGTCAGTTCGATGGGCAGCCGCAACAAGTAATGATAGAGCTCATAAGTCTTATCAAGACATGCGTCCAGACCCTTGAGGGCCACTAAGAGAGTGCGCTCGGGACGCGTGAGCATATAGGAGTACAGGTTCTGTACAACTTTTGTTCTGATGAGTACGCGATTAATCATAATGTCATTGTTTGAAACTGCAAATTTAGCGATTATTCACGGTGCAGACAACTAAAACACGAGTTAATTCACTTCCTGGTTGTCACCCAGACGTTGTCTCACGACTTCATAAATCATGATGCCGCCGGCAACCGATACGTTCAATGAATTGATGTGACCGAACTCGGGAATGAACACTTGAGCGTCACACAACTTCATGATTTCGGGTGAAACGCCTTTATCCTCAGCTCCGAGCACGATGGCTACAGGGCCTGTGTAATCGTCGCTCGTGTAAGATATCTTGCTCCTGTCGCTTGTGCCCACAACCTTGAATCCGCTGTCTCGCAGCAGTTTCACAGCCTTCACAAGGTTGTGCTCACGGCACACGGGCAGATAGTTAAGCGCTCCTGCCGACGTCTTGACGGCATCGGCGTTGACACTCACACTCTCATGGTCTGGAATGACGATGGCGCTCACGCCGGCACATTCACAGGTGCGTGCCACCGCGCCGAAGTTGCGCACGTCGGTCACTCCGTCTAGTACCACGACAAAGGGGTTCTCGCCATTGTCAAACAGCTGCGGCACCACGTCTTCGACACGGTAATATGTTACAGCAGCCATCATGGCGAGCACGCCTTGGTGGTTGCGGCGGGTGATGCGGTCGATTTTCTGCACGGGGACTCGCTGCACGGGAATGCGCAATGCACGCGCACTATCCGTTATGGTCTGTGCCGTTTCGGCATTGAGTGTCTTGCTCAACAATATCTTGTCGATGTCTTTGCCGGCTTCGATGGCTTCGAGCACGGCATGAATGCCATAGATGTATTGGGTTTTATCAATCATTTCGTTGTTTGGTTGTGGGTGATGAGTGATTTAGCGTTTTCTATTGCGGCCTGATTCAAATCTTTGCCGCTTAACATGCGGGCGACTTCCATGATGCGTTCTTGCTTGTCAAGATACTCGACACGGGTGAGGGTTTCCACATCAGTGTCGGTCTTGAACACGCGCAGGTGGTGGTTTCCGTGGGCGGCCACTTGGGGCAAGTGGGTAATAGCAATCACTTGAATGTTGCTGGCAATCTCGGCCATCATTTCGCCGATACGGTTAGCGATATCTCCGCTCACACCGGTGTCCACCTCGTCAAAGATGATACTTGGCAACTTGATGTGGCGTGCAACAATGGTCTTGATGCATAGCATAACGCGCGAAATTTCACCGCCCGATGCTGTGTCCTTCACGGGCATGGGACGCTGATTCTTGTTGAACGCCATAATGAACTCCACACGGTCGATTCCACTCTCGGTCAGGTCAGTAGTGGTGAACTCGACATCAAAGGCGATGTTCTTCATGCCCAGCGGCATTGCCATATCCAGTAATTCCTTGCCGAAACTTTTTGCGGCTGCGTGACGTTTTGCCGACAGTTTCTCGGCTATTTTCAGAGCCTCTGAACGATGGTTCTGAACCTTCGTTTCCAACTCGGCGAGGATGTCATCGTTATGCTCAATCTCGCTCAGTTGTTTCTCATATTGTTGCTGAATCTCAATCAGTTGGTTGACACTCTGCACGTTGTGCTTGTGCTGAAGGGTGTAGATGCTGCTCAGTCGTTCTTCCACTCGGGCTAATTCGGCGGGATCGTCATTGAGGGTGTCCACGATGGCGTTCACGCTGTGGGCGATGTCTTTGAGGTCGATGAGCGCTGTGCGTATTCGCTCGTGAGCCCCCTCAATTTCATGGAGGTTTTGTTCCGCATTCTCAAGAAGTCCGGCAATTGCCGAGAGCCGTTCCAGTATATTGTTCTCACTGTCGTTCAGCTCGTTCTCCACGTTCCACAAGGTCTCTTTGAGCCAAGTGACATTGCTGAGCTTGCTCTGCTGAGCTTCCAACTCCTGGTCTTCGTTAGGGTGCAGTTGCATGGCCTGCAACTGGTTCAGCTGGAAGCGGATGTAGTCCTCATCGTTGCGCAGCTTCTCAATGTCACGTTTCGTGGTTTCCAACTTTGCCAACGTGTCACGGTAACTATGGTAGGCCTTGAGGTATTCTTCAAGCAGACTGTCGTTCGTTGCAAGACTGTCAAGGATAGACAGTTGAAAAGCAGGAACCGACAGCAGCATATTGCTGTGTTGTGAGTGGATGTCAAGCAATCTGGTACTCAACTCTCGCAGCACATTGAGTTGAACAGGAGTGTCGTTGATGAAGGCACGTGAACGACCGTTGGGCGATAACTCCCGTCTTAAGAGGCATTCGTTGTCAAACCAATCGATGTCGTTATCCCTGAAGAAACGCTCTAATCGGTAACCGCTGATGTCAAACGAAGCCTCGACAATGGTCTTGGCCGATGTGTCGCGGATGGCTTTACTGTCGGCTCGTTCGCCCAAGATAAGTGACAAGGCGCCCAGGATGATGGATTTTCCGGCTCCTGTCTCACCGGTAATAATGGTCAAGCCCTCGGCAAACTCGATATCGAGCGCGTCGATGAGTGCATAGTTTGAGATGTGCAGTCGCTTGATCATTGTGTTGAGCGAGTGTCAATTCTCGGTCTTCTTGATGTTTTCAAGGCGTGTGGTCTCGCTGGGATATACTTGGTAGAGCATCTCAAAGACGTTCTCTTTCTCTGTAGTGTTCGCTTTGCTGTAAACGTTGATAAGTTCATCGAGTTTGGCATCCTTGAACATGGTCAGGCATACAGACATTGGAGCCACATTATAGATTTTTCCAAGATTCTCCAGCGTGTGTGTGATAGCCGAACGGCCTTTGTCAACGGTAACTACCATCTGGTCAAGTCCCATGCGGTGATAGTCGTAGAGGATTTGGCGGATGGGTGCGGTTTTACTCTCGGTAAAAGCGCCTAGAACGGCACTGCGGTTAGTATTGTCCTCGAAGGCTTTCCAGCCGCTTTCGCCAGCACTTTGGGCCAGACGAACAACCTGGGCTGCACGTTCATAATACGGATCGCCACCATTGAGCTCAAAAGTGTCAAAATCCATCGCGATGATCATGTAGGCCCAGAAATTGAGGATAGCAGTGAGATTGTCCTCCATTTCAAGCTCCGAGAACACCAGTTGTTGGCCTGTGCTGAAGGTGAAATCAACCTTCTGGTCCCTGAAGTTGATGACTGCGGTGGTATAAGAACTGTTATACACAGGCCGTTGGGACTGGATTTGCAAGTCGCCCTTCATCAGTCCGGTGGCATCGTCCCAGGAGCTAAGGGTGAGCATCAGTTTGCAGTAAATCTTTTCGTTGGTGCCAAACGTCGCGTTGGTCCACTTGGTCGTGTTCATGTAGTCGGTGATGGCCTGCTTGAGTTCCATGAAGATGTCCTTGCTGCCGTTCGTGATCTTCTCGAAGTTGACTTCTACTTCGCAGTTCAGCTCGGTGGCTTCATCATCGGCAAAAGCGTTGAAGGCGAGCAGTAGTGCCGCCATGATCAACAATAATCTATTTTTCATGATTTTGACAGATACTTGTGTAAAACATCAATTATGTCTCGAGCAACTTCACGCTTGCTCTTGCATTCTCCCGCGATGATGTCTCCGTTGTCGGTGAAGATGGTCACCTTATTGGTGTCGACTTGGAAACCGGCGTTTTTGTCACGCAGGGAGTTCATCACGATGAAATTCAGGTTCTTGCGTTCCAATTTGCCTTGTGCGTTCACAGTTTCGTTATCAGTTTCCAATGCAAATCCCACGCTCACCTGGTCTTGCCGTTTGGCTTGACCTACGGCGCGTGCGATGTCAGGGTTTGGAGTGAGCTGAATCAAGGGATTCTGGGTCTTCTCACGCTTGATTTTACTGTCGGCGGCGTTCTCCACTCGGTAGTCGGCAACGGCGGCGCACAGGATGATGGCGTCGCTCTGAGGCAGCGCCTGCATCACGGCATCGTGCATTTCAACGGCCGTGGTCACGTCAATGCGTTCAATGCGGCCATCCTCGGTCTTTATAGAGACAGGACCGGCAACTAGCGTAACTTGGGCGCCACGGCTGGCACATTCTTCGGCAAGGGCGAAGCCCATCTTGCCCGAGGAGAAATTGCTGATGTAGCGAACGGGGTCAATCCGCTCGACAGTGGGGCCGGCAGTGATGAGTACACGCTTGCCCTGCAGGTCCTGGCCCTTGGAGAAAAAGTCGTCAAGCGCCTTGACGATATTCTCGGGCTCTTCCATGCGTCCCTTACCGATAAGGTGGCTGGCAAGCTCACCCTCGGCGGGCTCAATGATGTGGTTGCCGTAACTGCGCAGCAGTTCCAGATTGTGCACCGTGCTAGGGTGTCGCATCATGTCAAGGTCCATCGCTGGAGCAACAAACACGGGTGCCTTGGCCGATAGATAGGTCGTCACCAGCATATTGTCGGCGACACCGTGAGCCATTTTGCCGATTGTGGAGGCGGTGGCAGGGGCAATGATCAGTGCGTCAGCCCATAGCCCCAAATCGACATGGCTGTTCCACTGTCCGGTGTTGGCAGTGAAGAATTCACTGATTACAGGCTTGCCGCTCAACGTCGATAGGGTGAGCGGCTGGATGAATTGCTTGGCATTGGGAGTCATGATGACCTGCACCTCGGCGCCCGCTTTGATCAGCAGGCGTGTCAGTGTGGCGCATTTGTAAGCGGCAATACCGCCAGTGATGCCCAGAATAATGTGTTTGCCTTTCAGCATGGAGCCTAACTTGATTAGTTATTGTTTCTTGAATTGAATATACAGTTTGGTGATGACTTGCTTGGTATTCTCGGCGAAGTCGCTCTTCATCATCCAGTCATAGTAACCCAGGTCAAGCTTGGTAAACACATCCTCAACCAGCTTGCCCTTGTGCTTTCCGAAATTGAACACGGGTTGCTTCTGCTCATTGAGGATGATGCGCCCGGCCAAGTCCAGATTGCGATTGTGGCTTGAGTACTGCGACAGGAATTCAACATCATTCTGGAGTGGATCGGTATCGTTGGCGTAATGGTCGAGCTGAGCCTTGAGAACTTCAAGCGTGGTCCGAGCGTCATCGGCTGCCGAGTGGTGATTCTCCATCGGGTGGCCGCAGTAGAACAGGCATGCCGCCTCCAGATCGCGTTTCTCGCGCTTGTGGTAGATGGTCTGCACATCGATGAACTTGTGCTGGGCAGGGTCAAATTGTACGCCCGCTTTGCTCATCTCCTGGGCCAGCAGAGGGATGTCAAAATGGTTGCTGTTGAAGCCTGCAATATCGCTGCCCTCAAACACGCGTGCTATGTCATGGGCCCGTTCCTTGAAGGTGGGCTCGCCCACGAGCATGTCATTAGTGATGCCATGCACCTTGATGGCCTGCTCAGGAATGACCCTCTCAGGATTGAAACGGTAGGTCTTTGACTCCTCGTGACCGTCGGGATATACCTTGACGTAGGACAACTCGATGATGCGGTCCTCAGTGATGTTGAGCCCGGTGGACTCCAGGTCAAAGACCACGAGAGGACGTTTCAGATTCAGTTCCATATTGAATCAAGAGTTATAATTCAGCTTTTTATACTAGAGACTAACGACTAGTGACGAAAAACTAAATCATCATCGGCATCTGAAGGACGATGAGATCCTCACCGGGTTGTTGCTCACTGGGAACAAACACACCTGCACGAGCAGGGTCGAGCAGTTTCAGGAAGACGCCCTCACTGTTGATATTACCGACCACGTCGATGACGTCAGCGCTCTTGAAACCTATGTTCATCGGCTCGCCGTTGTATTCACACTGGATGGTCTCCTCGGCAGCAGTCGAGTGGTCCACATCTTGTGCGGTTAGCACCACATGGTCAGCACTCAGGTCAAGACGCACAAGGCCACCTACGTTGGCGAACACCGAAACGCGGCGGACAGCATTCAACAAGGTGATGCGGTCCACTGCCATGGTGTAGGGGTTATCCTCGGGGATAACTGAATTATAGTTGGGATAACGGCCGTTGATGAAGCGGCACGAGAGTTGGTAATCGTTATTCTCGAATGTTGCACTGTTCTCGTCAACGGTGATGCTGATAGGCTCCTCGCTGTCACGGTCAATGATGCTGGCCAGAATGGATGCGGGCTTGGCAGGCAGAATGAATGAGCGTTCAAAGTCAGGCTTCACGTTGGTCTGGCGATAGCGGACGAGCTTGTGAGAATCACTGGCAACAAAGACAATCATGTCGGGCTTGATGTCCCAGAAGATGCCTGTGAATTGAGGGTGCATGTCGTCTTTACCTACGGCGAACAAGGTGTGGCCGATGCCGGCCGAGATGTTCTTGGAAGGAAGGGTGAATTGTTTTACCTCATTGGCATTGGCTGCTTTCTCAGGGAACTCGTCGCCATTCAATGCCATGGCGTCATAGTAACCATTCAGGTAGGTGACTTTGACGGCGAGGGTTTCATCATTAATCTCAAACGTGAGGGCGGTGTCGGGCAACTCTTTCAGCGAGTTGATGGTACGCTTCACGTCGATGGCAAATTTGCCGGTACCTTCCACGCTGGTCACCTCGATGTTTGTCGTCAGGCGTGTCTCCATGTCGCTACCGGTTACTACCAGACGGTCACTTTGCAGCTCGAACAGGAAATTGTCGAGGATGGCAAAGGCGTTGTTGTTGCTCACCACTTTGCTCACGGCATTCAGACGCGAGAGCAATAATTTACTTTGGACGTTGAATTTCATACAGTTAGGTCTGTTTTTATGTGATTATGTTTTCTCTTTTAACCTACAAATATAGTTCTTTTTTCGTTAATAATGGTGGCTTTGTTAATAAAAAAACGAAAAAAAGCGTCATCGATTGCCTCGATAACGCTTTTTAAGAGTTATGATATAGGAAATATCTAATCCTGCGGTTAAGTTAGTCCAGTTTGTGGATAATCAGGCCGGAGCGCAACTTGGGCTCGAACCAGGTGGCTTTGGGAGGCATAATCTTGCCGCTGTCGGCAATATCGATGATTTGCTTCATGGTCACGGGATAGAGCGCCAGAGCCATCTTCATCTCACCACTGTCCACACGCTGTTTCAACTCGCCCAGGCCGCGGATGCCGCCCACGAAGTCGATGCGCTTGTCGGTGCGAAGGTCGGTGATGCCCAGGATGTCGCGCAGGATGTAGTCGCTGCTGATGGTCACGTCGAGCACGCCGATGGGGTCGTTGTCGTCATAGGTGCCCTCCTTGGCAGTCAGCGAGTACCACTTGCCACCCAGATACAGCGAGAAGTTGTGCAGCTTCTCGGGCTTGTAGATATCGGTGCCTTTCTCCTCGACGATGAACTTCTCGC
>DAIREJ010000029.1:0-18929 GCA_036795635.1 Sodaliphilus sp. | reverse complement strand
GGATGGTCTTCTCATCATCCACCAGATAGATGCAGTTGCCCTCGCTCTTGCCCATTTTGCCGCTGCCGTCCAGACCAGGCACCTTCACAGGCGCGCTGCCGAAGTTAAAGTTCTGCGGCTCCTTGAAATACTCAGTCTTATAGAACGAATTGAAGCGGCGAGCGAAACGGCGCGTCAATTCCAAGTGCTGCTCCTGATCCTTGCCCACAGGCACAAAGTCGGCGCGCTGGATGAGGATATCCACTGCCATCAGCGTAGGATAGGTCAACAGGCCGGCGTTGACACGCTTATTGGTGCTGGCACCAATGATTTCCTTAGCGACATCCTCGTCATCATCGCCCTGGGTGGGAGCTGTGATACCCAACGCTTTGCGTGCCTTGTCCTTGAAGGCGGCAGTGCGCATCAGCTCGCCGATGCCCACATGCATGTTGAGCAGTAGATACATCTCGCTCACCTCGGGCACATCGCTTTGTACAAAGATGGTCGACTTCTCTGGGTCAAGTCCAGCGGCCAGGTACTCGGCAAGGATGTGGCGCACATTGGTATGCAGTTCCTTGGGGTCAGGGTTTGTCGTGAGGGCGTGCAGGTCGGCAATGAAGTAATAACTATCATACTTGCCCTCGTTCTGCATCTTCACGAAGTTACTCAAGGCGCCCAGATAGTTACCCAAGTGCAACTGCCCGGTGGGACGAATTCCGCTCAAAACAATCTTTTTTTCCATATTCTTTTTCTTTCTTTTCAATTTTAATGGCCGCAAAGATAGTAAAAAAGCTTCAGCTTTTAGCCTTTAGCCATCAGTTTTTGAGATTTCAGGTTTTTCAGTAAGGGAGATTACTCTACCAGTTCCAGCAGTTGCTGGGCGATGCCCGGGCATGCAGCGAGGATGCAGATGCCGTGGTCGTGACGGTAGCGCTTTACCGTGGCGCCCGCCTCTTGGGCGATGAGTTCCCCAGCACATGCGTCCCACTCCTTGAGGTTGAGTTCCCAGTAACCGTCGAGCCAACCCGCCGCCACATAGCACAGGTCCATCGCCGCCGATCCCAAACGCCGCAGCCCCCTGATTCGGGGCATGACGCTGGCCACGCGGTCCAGATTGTTATCGGGATTGGTCGCTTTGTCATAGGGGAAACCTGTCGAGACGACAGCCCGTTGCAGTTCGGTCGTGGATTTAACCTGCAGACGACCGTAGGGGCCATAGGCACCCTTGCCACGGATAGCCCAGAACTCCTCGTCAAGCGTCGGGGCATACACATAGCCCATGCACGTCGCGCCATTCTCCTTCAACCCGATGGAGATGCAATAGGTAGCGAGACCAGCACTGTAGTTCACCGTGCCGTCCAGCGGGTCAATGACCCATTGATATGTGGCATCACGGTGGTCGTCGCCGCTCTCCTCGCTCAAAATGGCATGATGAGGGAAGTGGTGACAAAGGAAGTCAAGGATTACACGCTCACTCGCTTTGTCGGCCTCGGTCACGATGTCATAGGCGCTGCCTTTGTCCTCGATATCCAAGTCACGACGACGGAAATAACTCCTCAACACTTCGCCGGCGGCCTGTCCCATCTGCCGTGCGCCATAAATCCAATCACACTCCCAGGCGGTGAGTGCATCCATTCCTTCAAAACTCTTTTTCATGTTTTTCATCTTTTTTACCTTAGTCTTTTTGAAACCTGATTGATACTAAAACGGGGGCGATTGTCGCGCCCCCGTCATTACTTTAAGCATCAGCACCATCGTCGCTGTCTGGCGCAATGGGGATCTGGCGCTTGAATACTTCCTTGAATGTGATGAGCGTCTCGCTGCGGCCCAGTCCCATTTTCAGGAACTTGTCATGGATAATCTGCAGCAGGTGATCATTGTCCTGGGCATAGAGTTTGATAAACATGTCATACTTGCCCGTGGTGAAATAGCATTCCACGACCTCGGGGACGGTCTTGAGACGGGCCACCACTTCGTCAAATTTCGAGGGGTCATTCAAGAAGAAGCCGATGTAAGCACAGGTCAGGTATCCCACAGATGCCGGTTCAATCAATGAGATGGAACCCTTGATGACACCCATGTTATACAACTTCTGGATACGCTGATGAATCGCAGCACCCGACACGTTGCATGAACGAGCGATTTCCAGATAAGGCTTGCGTGCGTTCAGCGACAACATCTTCAAAATCTTGTAGTCAAGAGAATCTAATTTTGTAGCCATAATGATATTGTTAAGTAAATAATATGCATAATAGAATTGCAAACCAATGTGTTCATACACAATTGACAAGTATCAACCTCAGAATCGTGAGAAACACCTGTGGGACTGCAAAGATACTAATTTTTTTGATAAAATATAATAATCCATAAGAATTTTTTACTTTTTTCTTCAAATTTCATACGATTTTTCACAAAAACTATTGAGGTTTACTAATTTCAGCATCTCGGCAAACGCCCTAAGTATCGCTATTCCAGAGAATTTTTCTGCATATTTTTGAACAACCTGTTTTTCAGTGATTGCTTCCACTGTATAAGGGCCGATGAGGCGCTTGCCATCGCCTTGACATCAACAAACCCACAAATCAACACTAAACCGCTCAATTCAAGAGCATTACCGACGCTACCATTACCATGATGCCATGCTCAAAAATGGGCGCTTGTTAAATAATGTGTGATATTTGGGCATAGATTCAACAAAAACCATTATCTTTGTTGATTAAAACAACCGCATTGAGTTTTACAGATGGAGTTCAGGACGACAGTCAAGACATGCGAGAACCGTGGATGGTTGCACCATAGCGACAGCGTGGTGCTGCTAGGCTCATGCTTCAGTGACAACATCGGGGCAAAACTGCAGGGAGCCTTGTTCAATGCACTTGTCAACCCCATGGGGACGCTCTACAACCCTATGAGCATCGCCAGTGGTGTGGACCGCCTCATTGACTGTGAGCCCATTGCAGGCCAAACCCTGTTCATGCAAAGCGGTGTATGGAACAGTTTTGAGTTTCACTCGCGTTATTCTTTGCCTGATAAACAGGCAACCCTGGAACGCATGAACAACCGCATCCAGCAGGGTCATGAGGCGCTCAAGAACGCCCACTTGCTCACTGTCTCGTTGGGTACGGCCCTGGTCTATCGCCTGAAAACGACAGGCAAAGTCGTTGCCAACTGCCACAAGGTGCCCCAACACGAGTTTGAACGCAAAATGGCCACAGTGAGCGAGATGTCACAGACACTCAACACCATGCTCACACGACTGCATGAATACAACCCTGAGTTGCGCATCATTCTCACGGTCAGCCCCATTAGGCACATCGCCGACGGGCTAGACACCAACTCACTGAGCAAGGCTTCGCTGCGCGTCGCCATCCATGACGCAATATCATCGCACCGAGAGTACTGCGACTATTTCCCCGCATTTGAAATCATGATGGACGACTTGCGCGACTACCGGTTCTATACCAGCGACATGGTTCACCCAAGCGATGTCGCCATTGAATACATCTGGCAGGCTTTCCAAGCAACCTATCTGGACGACCGCAGTGCCCTCGCTGTGGCCCGCTGTGAACGCATCCACAGGCGCTTGCAGCACCGTCCCATGAGCGCTAACCGCGAGACGGTAGAACGTTTCAACGCCGACACCGCCAGTGTTGTGCGCAACCTAATGAAGGAGTATCCTTATCTGGAGAATCACCCAGAACTCCGACAAGTAATTGACAGATAATGAAATACGCAATAACAGAAATAGAGAATGTGCTGGAAGTGACCGGCGGGCGCATCATCGATGAGGATGCAATTGTAAGCCAATTATTGACCGACTCACGCTCCCTCACCATGCCGCAGGAGACTTTGTTCTTTGCCCTGCGCACGCCCAATGACGATGGCCACAACTACATCCCCGACCTTTTTGAAAAAGGGGTGCGCAACTTTGTGGTCGCCAACGACTATTTCGCCCCGCCCGAATGCAAAGCCGCCAACTACCTTGCCGTGGAATCACCGTTAGATGCGCTCCAGTCGTTGGCGATGTTCCACCGCCGCCGTTTCCGTGAACTTCCCGTCATCGGTATCACAGGCAGCCGTGGCAAGACCACTGTCAAGGAATGGCTGTATCAACTGCTCAAGGACAACTACCGCATCGTGCGTTCACCGCGCAGTTACAATTCCCAGATAGGCGTTCCCCTTTCACTATGGGAAATAGACAATAATACAGATCTCGCCATCATCGAGGCGGGCATCTCGACCACTGGCGAGATGGACAACCTGCAGGCGATGATACGCCCCACCATCGGCGTCATTACCAATCTGGGCAGTGAACACAACGACGGCTTCTCATCGATGCAACAGAAAGTGCAGGAAAAGGCCAAAATCCTCAACAACTGTGAAGGCATCATCTTCTGCGCCGATGACCCAATGGTAACACACACCATTGCCCCGCTGGTCGAGAGTGATGTGGCGCTCGTCACGTCATGGTCACGCAACCACAGCGAGGCTCCTTTGCAGGTGGACAGCACAGACCGGTCAGAGCGTGAAACTACACTGCACTATACCTTCAATGGCGAGCCAAGCGATGTGACCATCCCCTTCACGGCCGACCGTGACCTGGACAACGCCATCACCTGCCTTGCCGTGCTCTTGCATCTGGGCATCGACCGCGACACTATAGCCAGCCGCATGGCAACGCTCACACCCGTCGGCACACGCCTCAACGTCATCGAGGGTGTGAACAACTGCACTGTAATCGTGGACAGTTACACCAGCGACTACTACTCACTCACGCCAGCGCTCAATTTCATGACAAGGCGCGCGGGCAACAGGCCATGCACCGTCATTTTGAGCGACCTTGCCACCGAGACTTACAGCGGCAACGAACTCTACATCCGTGTGAGCGAACTGCTCAAAACCAAACGGGTAAACCGCTTGATTGGCATCGGCAAGGACATGTGCCGCTACAACCAATACTTCAATGACCTGCCCCATGCCCGCTTCTACAACGACACCCAGGAATTCATCTCGGATGTTGCACGAGGAGACTTTGAAGACGAGACCATCCTTATCAAGGGCGACCCGAGCTTCGGCTTCAGCCAGATTATCGATTTGCTGGAGGCTAAACAGCACATCACAGTCATGGAGGTGGACCTCAATGCCCTTGCACATAACTTCAAGTTCTTCAAGTCCCTCATCAAGCCGAGTACCAAGACCATCGGCATGGTCAAGGCAAGTGGCTATGGAGCCGGCAGCTATGAGATTGCCAAGACGTTGCAGGATTGCGGCTGTGATTATTTGGCCGTGGCAGTTCATGACGAGGGTGTTGACCTGCGCAAGGCGAGCATCACTATGCCCATCATCGTACTCAACCCCAACGGCGTGAACTACAAGGCAATGTTCCAGTACCGTCTTGAGCCTGAACTCTACAACCTGGATATGACCCACGCCCTGATTAAGGAAGGACGCAAGTATGGCGTGAAGGGTTTCCCCGTACACATCAAGATAGACAGTGGTATGCACCGTCTGGGCTTTACCCTTGAACAATTGCCCGAACTCATCACCTTACTTAAAGAGCAGGAAGTTATTGCACCGGCCTCGGTTTTTACTCACCTGAGCGTTGCTGACGAGCCTGCACAAGACGAGTACACACTCGGACAATTCTCCTATTTTGATACCTGCAGCGAGTTGTTACAACAAGCCTTCGACGGCCAACTCTTGCGGCATATACTCAACACAAGCGGCATTGTTCGTTTTCCCGAACGGCAATATGACATGGTGCGCATTGGCATCGGCTTGTACGGTATCCGCACCTTGTTCGATGGCAGCGAAGACGCCCTCATGCCCGTTTCGGCGTTGCGCTCGGTCATCATCAGCATCAAGGATTGGCCAACTGGCACCACCATCGGCTACGGCCGCCATGGCGTGCTCGAACGTGACAGTCGCATCGCAACGGTTAACATCGGCTATGCCGACGGCTTTGACCGACATTTTGGCAATGGCCATGTGAGCATGTGGGTGGGCGGCAAGCTGTGTCCCACTGTGGGCAACGTGTGCATGGATGCCGTGATGATTGACGTGACTGGTGTACCCTGCAAGGTCGGGGACACCGTCGAAATCTTTGGCGAGCATGTACCCATTGAACAGTTGAGCGAGGCCCGCAATACCATCCCTTATGAAATCCTGACCAGCGTGGCACCTCGCGTCAAACGCGTATATTACCGAGAATAGTCATGAGAAAACTGACGAACATATTGCTGCTGATGGCTTTGCAGGTGTGCTGCGCAGGGTTTTCCCAAGCGCAGGACATCCTTGCCAACGGCATTTACTATAATATTATCAGCGACACTCAGGTAGCAGTGGCTCCTGCCTTTTTTAACGGCGTGAACCACTATGATGGCTGTATCATCCTACCCGAGCAGGTGTACTGCGACGGCATCAACTATGACGTCGCCGCCATCGCGCCTCGAGCCTTTTGGCAGTCAAGCGTGACCGAGGTGCAAATTCCCAACAGCGTCACCATGATTGGAGAGGCAGCCTTTGCCGACGCCGAGGACCTTACCAGCATCACGCTGCCCCTTAAACTCACCGCCGTGAGCCGCTATATGCTTGCCGGAACAGCAATCATCAACCTGGTGATACCCGAGGGAGTGACCGACATCGGCACGAGCGCTTTTGAAGACTGCTCACAACTGCAGACCATATTCCTGCCTGCCTCGTTGCAGCGCATCGGGAGCAAGGCATTCAGTTACTGCAGCAACTTGAATGAAATCTATAGTGATGTCTCTACCCCACCCCTGACAATGGCCGATGACGCCTTTGAGGGCTGCAGCAACATTCACGTGATGCTGCCCAACGCTGCCGTCACGCGCCACTATCAGGACGATGGCACCTGGGGCGACGATGAGCTGTTCTCGCTGTGGATTGACGAAGGTCTTGCCGTGTTGCCCACCATGCAGCAAGAGAATGTGGGCAGCAACTGGACGGCACTGACTTTGAGAGACAATCTCGCCTACAAAATCTATGGTCCTGACGGTTACCTGATGGCCATCACGGCTGCCAATCGCTACTTCCTGCCAATCGGCGCTCGGAGCGAGGACTATCTGGTGGTGCCAACTACGCTGATGTATGACGAGGAAGACCTTGAACTGGTCGCTACCGCCGAGCCTGACGCTATTGAGGAAATCGAGGATGAACTACAGCAAGATTTCAAGATTGTGGGACTTGACGGCACCATCTACATCGAGGGCGACACCCACGGATTATGGACGTTCATCTATGACGTGTATGGCAATCTGTGGTATGAACGGCCTGCCGTAAACAACTGCATCAAACTGCCCGACCAACGTGTGTATATCGTGAAAGTGGGCAATACAACCTGTAAAGTGTTGTTGAACTGACATGGCACAAGAGACTGACATCGACATCAAGTTCATGCGCATGGCGCTTGATGAGGCGCACAAGGCTCTCGAGCGCGATGAGGTGCCCATCGGCGCCGTCATTGTGTGCAAGGGACGCGTCATCGGCCGTGGCCACAATCTCACCGAGGCGCTTACCGATGTCACCGCCCATGCCGAGATGCAAGCCATCACCGCTGCAGCCTCCACCCTTGGCGGTAAATACTTGACCGACTGCACACTGTATGTCACCGTCGAGCCATGCCTGATGTGTGCCGGAGCACTAGCATGGAGTCAGATTCCTCGCATCGTCTATGGCGCTGCCGACGACAAGCGTGGCTACCACACCCAGTGTTCCGCGCCATTCCATCCCAAGACAACAGTCACTGCTGGAGTGCTCGGTGACGAGTGCGCCAAGTTGATGACTGACTTTTTCAAGAAAAAACGTCCCATCAAAAAATTGAACTGTGATGAATAAAACTGTGATGAATAAGACATTCCTGAAAACGCTGATGCTGATTGCTTGCGTCGTGCTCATGGCAACAAGCGCCTGTGCACACCCTGCCCCCAACAGCACAGGCAATGAAACTGTTAAGCAACCCCAAGGCGACACCATCGAGGTGATGAGCCAAGCTATGAACCGCATCATCAAAAATGTGGTCATTGTCCCTGAGCAGTACTTTGAGGCTGACATGGAAGCCAAACAGTATTCTACGCTTTATCTGCTACACGGTGCCTTCGGCTGTTACAGCGATTGGAGCGAGAGGGCATCTCTCGATTCACTTGCCAACATCTATGATATCATCATCGTGTGCCCCGACGGGCAGGACAGTTGGTATTTTGACTCACCCGTTGATCCAAAAATGCAGTTCGAGACCTATGTCAGCAAGGAACTCGTGGAGTATATCGACAGCCACTACCGCACAATACCCAACCGCTACATGCGAGCCATCACGGGCTTGAGTATGGGTGGCCATGGCGCACTGTTCCTCGCCTTCAGGCATCCCGACGTCTTCTGGTCTTGCGGCAGCATGAGCGGCAACATGGACATCACTCCCTATCCTGACAAATGGCATATCAAGGACCGTCTGGGCGAGCAAGCCGAGAATCCTCAGCGCTGGCGTGACCACTCGGTATGCAACCTGGTGGATCAGGTGAAAAACTGCCCCTTGAAACCTGTCCAGAACATCATCATCGATGACGGTCTGAACGATATCTTCATCAAGAACAACATCGCTCTGCACGAGCAGTTGGTCGAAGCGGGCATCGACCATGACTTCACCGTGCGCCCCGGCCGCCACAGTTGGGACTATTGGGTCAATTCACTGGACTACCACTTGATGTTCTTCCAAAAAGCCTTTGCCCGCGGAACAAAACTCATGGAAACTGAAATACCTTAAACTAAAAACAATGAAACAACCTAAAATACTCATTATCTACACCGGTGGCACCATCGGCATGATCGAGAATCCCGAGACGCATACCCTGCAGCCGTTCAATTTCGACCACCTGATGGACAATGTGCCCAAAATCAAGAAACTGGACTATGTGATTGACAATTTCCAGTTCGAGCCGCCCATCGACAGTTCCAATATGGACCCGATGCATTGGCGCAACATCGCAATGACCATCGAGGAACACTATGACCGCTACGACGGCTTCGTCGTGTTGCACGGCACCGACACAATGGCGTTCACGGCATCGGCGCTGAGTTTCATGCTCAAAAACCTGTGCAAACCCGTCATCATCACCGGCTCTCAGTTGCCCATCGGTGAGGTGCGCACCGACGGCGATGAAAACCTAATTGCAGCCGTGCAAATCGCAGCCGCCATCGATGAGAGTGGTCGTCCGCGAGTTCAAGAGGTTGCTATCCTGTTCGGTGGTTATCTGTGGCGCGGTAACCGTGCGACCAAAATGAGCGCCGACAACTTCAACGCTTTCAAGAGTTTCAACTATCCCGAACTCGCCGAAATCGGCATTGACATCGAGTACAATACGCCTTATCTGTGGCAAGTGAAAGAGTCCAAGCCACTGAAGGTTTGCACCGACATGGATCCAAACATTATGTTCCTCGAGCTCAACCCGGGTATGACCGAGCAGACGTTTGACTATCTGCTCCACACTCCCGGCATCAAGGGCATTGTGCTGAAGACTTACGGCG
This sequence comes from Sodaliphilus sp., assembly GCA_036795635.1. Lineage (GTDB taxonomy): Bacteria > Bacteroidota > Bacteroidia > Bacteroidales > Muribaculaceae > Sodaliphilus. The sequence continues at coordinate 9,410 of DAIREJ010000029.1, read as the reverse complement.
CTGGCAACAGCCCAAGTCATCCCTGGTTCATCAAACGCATCCGCGAGGCGGTGGACCGCGGAGTGGTAATCGTCAACGTGACCCAATGCGTCAATGGCGGCGTGAACTGCAATCTCTACGAGACGGGCAACTCACTGACTGCGGCAGGTGTCATCAGCGGCTTTGACATCACCAGCGAGGCAGCCATCACCAAACTGATGTTCCTTTTCGGTCTGGGCTACACTCCCAGCAAGGTCAAGGAAAAAATGGCCAAAAATCTCTGCGGCGAAGTCACTATCCCCTAAAAAACAACTCAGAGTTCTCAGAATACTCCGAGAACTCCGAATTTTTCACTAAGGCCCTGATGATCAATAGGTCATGCGGGGCGGAAGTTCCTTGGCCTGGTCAATCATTTTCTGGATTTCCACCTCAGCGGGAACACGGCCACACAGATGCTTCTCCTCATTGACCTCAGCCACCTTGGCAGCAAGGTTAGCGGCAACACGGTGACGCAACTCCTTAACGGTGTCAACGCCAGCAGCCTCGAGCAATTCGGCAAATTGCGGACCGATGCCGTTGATGCGGAACAGGTCGGCATGATTGGTCCACTTGAGAATCAACTTCTCGCTGATGCCGGTCTTCTCGGCCAGTTCTTTGCGGCCTGCAGGAGCGGCGCAACGGTCGAGTAACTGCTCTACAGTCTCAATGCCCTCGGCAATCAGTTTGGGGGCATAAACATCCCCAATACCCTCAATTTCAATAATCTTGTAATTCATAGAAAAACCTTGATTTTAGTTATTAGTCTCTGACTGTTAGTCTTTTTTCTTGTCGCAGTCGCAGTCGATGATCTTCCAGATCAGGGCTGCCAAAGCACCGCCAACGAATGGGCCGACGATGAAGATCCATAGGTTAGCCAGTGCGGTACCGCCCTGGAAAATGGCGGGAGCAATGGAACGTGCCGGGTTAACAGAGGTGCCAGTGTAACGAATGCACACCAAGTGAACGAGTACCAATGCCAGACCGATAGCCAGACCGGCAAAATTGTTGGTAGCGCCGTTGGTCTTGGCGGTAGCGCCCAGCACAACAAGCACAAAGACGCATGTAAAGATAATCTCAGCCAGCAAGCCGCCCATCACCGAAACGCCTTCCTGCAAATCGTTAGCACCCGCACCGTCCATGCCCATCACATTGGTTGTGAGCCAATAGAGCAACGCCGAACCAATAAAAGCACCTATCACCTGGAAGATGATATACATGCCGCAATCCTTAGCGCTCATGCGACCGCTCAGGAAAACGCCCAGCGTGATGGCTGGATTGATGTGGCAACCGCTGATGCCACCGATGGTGTAGGCCATTGCTACAACAGCTAGACCGAAAGCCAATGCAGTACCCACAACAGCGGGAATGTTGGTAATGGGATTACAACCCAGACTCACGGCAACGCCACAACCCATCAGAACCAGGACCATCGTGCCGACCATTTCAGCTAAATACTTTTTCATAGTTTAATGATTTTATGTTGGTTAAACAAGTTGATTATCATCGAAATATCATATTCTAAAAGTTAGAATTCGCAAACTTATATTTTTTTAATGAAAAACACAAGAAATTTATGATAAATCTTCGTATATTTGCAAATTAAATACACCAATAATCTCAGTTAAGACTGAAAATAGAACTATGAATATATCAATCGTAGGAACTGGATATGTCGGACTGTTGAGCGGCACCTGCTTTGCCGATCTGGGCGTCAATGTCACCTGTGTGGACGTTGACAGTCAAAAGATTAACCGCTTGGTCTATGGTGCGATACCCATCTATGAACCTGGCTTGGACAATATGATTACCCGCAACGTCACCGACAAACGGTTGACGTTTTCGAGCGACTACAAGCAGGGGTTCATTGACCAGGACTTTGTGTTCTGTGCCGTGGACACCACCCCCGACGAAAACGGCTTGACCGACCTCGCCCCCATTCTGGACATCGCCAAGGACTTCGGCAACAACATCAACCACTACACTGTGTTCGTCATCAAGTCAACCGTGCCTGTCGGCACAGCACAACATGTGACAAAAATCATCCGTGAGACCCTGGATGCACGAGGCGCAAACGAGATGAAATTCGACGTTGCTAGCAACCCCGACTTCTTGACCGAGGGCAACGGTATCAAGGATTTCATGAAACCTGACCGCATTGTCATTGGCACCGAAACCCTCAGTGCCCGTCAAGCCATGGAGCGACTGTACCGCACCATCCTGATGCACAACAACCGCAATGTTATCTATACCGACACCCGCACTGCCGAGATGATCAAGTATGCCGCTACTTCAATGCTGGCCACTCGTGTAAGTTTCATGAACGAAATCGCCAACTTGTGCGAGATTGTGGGCGCCGATATCAATGTGGTGCGCCACGGTGTGGGTACTGACAGCCGCATCGGCCCCAAGTACATCTTCCCAGGTTGCGGTTACGGCGGCACATTGTTCCCCCAGGACATCAACGACCTCATCAAGATAGGCGGGGAGCACAACTACGACATGGAAATCCTCAAGGCGGTCGAGAACGTCAACAATCGCCAGAAACGCATCCTGTTCAAGAAACTCTCCAACCATTATAAAGGAGATTTGGCGGGAAAGACCATCGCCCTATGGGGTCTGAGTTTCAAGCCTGAAACCGACGATATGTCTTCTGCACCCGCCATCGAAACGATTAACCTGCTCATGGACGCGGGCTGCCAAGTGCGCGTCTATGACCCCGTGGCGATGAACGCCACCAAACGTCGTTGGAGTTCAGTTTATTGCGGTCTGGACATGTATGATGCCGTCAAGGGCGCTGATGCTGTACTGCTGCTCACCGAGTGGCGGCAATTCCGCATCCCAGCCTGGCAAACGGTGAAGAGCCTGATGAAAGCCCCTGTTGTCATTGACGGCCGCAACGTGTACGACGGCGAAGAGCTGAAAGACATGGGCTTCACCTACTACTGCATCGGAAAATAAGGAGAAAAGAATAGCACTTCTATTCAACAAGAAACCGCCCTTTAAGGCGGTTTCTTGTTATGGTTAATATTGGTATTCGGTGTCGATGACGGTGAACTCGGTGCGTCTATTGATTTGGTCAGCCGCTTCCCGATTCTCTTTGCTTAGTGTTTTGATGTACTCCTCGGTCAACGTGACGCCCTCCTCAAACTGTGGGTACTGGCTGTGGATGCGTTTGGTCACGGTTTTGGGACGTGACTTGCCGTAGCCGGCAGGTTTCAGTCGCTCTTTGGGGATGCCGTTAGCAATCAGGTAATCCACCACGCTTTGGGCACGGCGCTGTGACAGTCCTTGATTATACTTCTCACTGCCGATGCGGTCGGTGTGCGACGCCATCTCAATGACGATATTGGGATGTTCCTTCAACAGCAGCACCATACTATCAAGCGCCAACTTGGATTCATCGCGCAAGACGGCCTTATCAAAATCATAAAAAATATTCTCGATAATCTGGGCCTTGAACATCGCAGCAAGGATGAAATCCACGTTGTACTCGGCATCCTCTTCGGCGGCATCGCTTTCAAACTCCTGACGAGCATTCAGGTAACCGTCGGCACTGGCCAGCATAGCATATTTCACGCCGCGCTGCAGGTCAAAACGGAAAGAGCCATCGGGCCTGGCAGCAGTCTTCTGGTTGCTGCCGTCGTCGCCCACAATGCGGATGACGGCATTGGGTACTGGCTCATCATCCTTGTCCACCACATAGCCCGAAATCCAGATTTGCAAATCGGGTTTAACGAAGCTGAAGATGTGATCATAGCCACGCGCATCACCACGATTACTCGAGAAGTAGCCGTTCTCGCCGTCACCAAAGGTGATGCCGAAGTCATCGGCAGCCGAATTCATCGGCACACCCATATTTTCGATGGTCCAACGGTCCAGGGCCGCCTTGTCATTCTCGTCACGCGGCAGCATAGTAGCGACAAACAGGTCAAGGCCTCCCATGCCCGGATGCCCGTCACTGGAGAAACACAGCACACTATCGTTGCGCACATTCGGGAATCGCTCGTTACCTTTGGTATTGATTTGCGGCCCCAGGTTCTCCAAGGTACCGTGTTTATCCTTGAGGTTGATGCGCCATATGTCGGTTCCACCCTGACCACCTGGCATGTCGCTGGCAAAATACAGCCATTGACCATTGGGACTGACGAAAGGATCGGAATAGTTACTCAGCGTGTCAGCGGTGATCTCAAACTTCTGCGCAGCGCCCCACTTGGCCTCGCTGCGGCTACTGGTATAGATCTCGACTGTCGTGGGCCAGTCCTGACGCACAGCACGGGCAAGATACATGGTCGTGCCATCTGGCGAGAAAGCCGGTGCTCCCTCGTCATGCTCGGTATTCAAGCCACCGTCCACCACCTCGGGACGCGACCAGTTGCCTTTCTCGTCCTTCTTGGAAAAGAAGATGTCACCCTTTTTGGTGCCAGTAATCTCGCTATGCAGTTCACCAGTTGATTTTTCGTTGGTCGAAGTATAGTAAATGTACTCCTGGTTCTTGTCCAGGAACATTGGACAGTAATCGGCGCGACGTGAGTTGAACAACTTAGCCTGCTTGACGATGTAGCGCGAGCCATCTTCCTTCCATTGGGGAGCAAGTTCACAACCACGGATGCCCACCAAAGCCTCCCAATCTCCAGGAAACTGATCCAAATAGGCATTGTAACTCTTGATGGCTGCAGCATACTGTCCTTCGCGCTGCTGAGACTGGGCCAAACGCAACAAGGTCGTCGAATCATCATACTCATACCGGATGGCATTCTGGAAAGCAGCGACGGCACGATTGCCCTGATTGAGTTTCAAGTGGCACATTCCCAGTTGGAACGCCAACTCTCCACGCAGCCAGGCATCCTCCTTGCGGTTGTAACGGTTATAGAGTTTGCGGTAAATCGTGGCGGCATCAAAGTACTCACCGCGGTCATAGGCCTCGTCAGCGTCCTTGAGCTTGGGGCCCTTGCATGAGGCCAGGGAGATGACCATTGATGCCATCAACAATCCCACTGTGATATACAGTATCCGTTTCATTGAAAATGCGTTGCTATTGCTTTAACTATAAAAACGTCAAAGCAAGCCATTTTATTGTTTTTAACCCCTAAAACCTAATTTGCTGACAACTGAAGAAACCTAATCGCTGTAGCTCCTGGTAATGGTCATCTGTGGTTTGCCGTCAAGGGCAATAGCCAAACGGGTATAACGGCCATGGGTGTCGATGTCATAGTCAAAAGTGCGCTCGTGTATCACATCGGTACCCTTCAACTCCTTGACAGCAATGAGGAACTTCTTCCCTGTCGCGGTGTCTAGGTCATAGTGGTAACGGAAAGCCCTGTCGCCCACTTCCTCGCGGATGATGTAGCCGTCCTTGTATAGCAGCGTGCGTTTCTCGACCTTGGGTTGTGTGATGACAAGTTTGGTCAGTTGACCATTCTCGTTAAAGGCGTATTCTTGACGGGTGCCGTTGTCGCCCTTGATGGTCACACGACGGTCATTGGCGTCAAACATCGGGGCAAAATTGGTCGTCTTGTTCTTACTTTTGCTCTGTTTGAGGCTGAAACCATGCAGATTGTCATAGGAGTAGGTATAATCCACCACGGTCTTGTTGCCCTTGCTGCCCTGGATGACCGATTGGGTGAGCAGACCTTGTTTATTGAACACGAACACATTGTTACGCTTGCTGCCGTCGGCCATGACCACAGTCTCGTTCACGCGGCCAGTGCAGCCGTTGAAACCTGCATCAAGATGCTCGATGCGGTAACTGTGTGTGGGATTGTTTACCAGATTGCTGTAGAAGAGTTTGATGCGCGGTTCAAAGGCACGGGCCGTGTCAATGTATGCGGTCAAGGCCTCGAGAGAGACATTCTCATTGCAATATCTGTTAACGATAGCAGCATCGCGCAACTTGCGTGCCTGCTCGGCGAAGCGTCCATCAGGGAAGTCGCCGAGAAATGATTGCCATGCCTCGACGGTGCCCATTTCAACAGCGCGATTATAGGCCGTGCGTTCATCCTCATTCACTTGGGCATTAATGGCTCCCATCGCTACACAAGCGATGATGGCCACAAGAACTATTCTTTTCATCATAACTGAATCGTGGTTGTTGCGTTGTTTTTCTCTTTTAATTCACAAAATTGACCGACACGCCAATCTGGAAGCGGGCGGGATTGAGCGGATAATGCGGCGTGGCAAAATAAGCGTCACCGCTATGGAGTTTCTGGTTAAAATGGGTCCACGCGACAAAGAAGCGAGCTTGCTTCATCTTGAAGTTAGCATACAGGTTCATAATCGCGAAATCACCGCATTTCTGCTCCTGCTGGCTGCGGAACGTCATCGTCGCTGGATTATAGACAGGCGCATAATACTTAGTGTAATAGTTGCCGTCAACACCCAGTTGAACATGCAGCACACGGGCAATGATGAAACGGGTGTACACATTACTGTAAACAGCGAACTTGGGTAATGGCAACACCCGCTCGTTGCTGCTGGTCTGCAAAGTCACGCTGTTATCCCAGTTGAAAGCCTTGAAATGCAGACCTTGCCTGAATCGGGCACTCAACACATGGATGGCACCGCTGTGCTGAGCGGGTAAACCGTCGGCATCCCAATAGATAAAGTCATTGAGCGTCTCATAACCCACGTTCACGTTAGTCCAAGAGAAGGGAATATCCAGTTCTCCGCCCACGCGCACCCGTTTGGTCTTGGAAAAGTCGTTGTGCCACACATAATGGTTGGAAACGTAGTCCTGGAGCAGATAAGGAACTGCCAGATTCTTAAAATAGCCGTAGCCGGTGATGCTCACGCTGTCTCCCAGCATCTTGAAACGTGTGGTCACGTCACCTGTCAAGTCAATCTCACCCGCAGCATCGCCCAACACACCGAACTGTGCCGTGGCATTGTAGCGCAACAGAGAGCCGCGTTGTTTGGTCAATTGCCCACCCAACCACATCAGATTCTGTGTCGTGCGATGAGGCACGGCTGCAGGCATGACTTCAAGCCCCTCGGGCAGGACGGTGCCCGTAACGCTATCCGTAACCTGGGTATAGCGCCTCACCTCGTGCGTCCCATAGACCGAGAATCCGAATTTGGCATATTTGTTAAAGCCCTCCAACATTGAAACGCCCACGGTGTTGCGCAAGCGCCAGTAGTTTGTCGTCTCATCGGTGCCATTCAGGGACAGATAGGTGTGGTTAAAGAAAGTAGTGTCTTCCCAGCCCGACGAATTGAGGAACTGATGCTTGCCGTGCTTGAAATCGAGGGTCCAGATAAAACTCGTCACCGGCACATAGGTGCGGTCGATGATCGTGTCGGTGACGCTGTCCCTGCGGTAGCGGTAGAAACCCACTTTGTATCGCTGGTTCAGCCACAACTGGCTGCCCTCAAGGTGGCTGTGGGCACTACTCAACAGCGTAGGGATGCTTTTGTTATCAACTTTGGTCACACCGCCCTGTACCTCGGCAGGATCGGTGATGTATAGATCATTGTAAATACCACCGCTCTCCTTGGTCGTGTAGTTGTAGTGATTGAAAAAGGTCTGCAACTCGTAGCGGTCACCCATGTGCGAGCCGTACAGGCGCCATGTGAAGTCCTTGTCGGCCTGCACGTCATAAGAGCCTTTGCTATAAATATAGTCGATGGCACCTCCTACTTGGGTTTTGCGGTTCACGTTGCCCGAGAACTCCAACTGAGTGCGGTCCAGGTTGCTGTACTTGTCACCGCCCGTTGAATGACTAAGCAAGGTCATGGGAATGCGCGTGTTGTAATAGCGCATCGTTCCCGTGTCATGCATCCAAGCTCCAATGGCGTCCTCAAAAAAGAATTCACCCATCAAGGGGCGTTCAAAGAAAATCTGGTTTTGCCCCGGTGCCCCATAGTTGCCTGTCGTCAACCATGCGTCACTCACCAGCGAAGGCACCATTGTGCGGTGATAGTCCAGATGTATCGTGTCGATGGTTGAGGGATAGTGTAGACCCAACGGCTCACTCACGCTCCAGGCATACGACGGTTCCACGCGCTGCTTTTTCGCTTTGGATGTCGTGGAAGAGCGCTCTTGCGAGAACTGTGCCACAGCAACATTGGTCACCGTGGCCACCAGAGCCAGTATAATCAGAAATCTTTTCATGACAATCGAGTCGCAAAGATAGTGCATTTTTTTAAATCAAGCAAGGCTTGCCTGATGGGTGAGGCAAGCCTTGCTTGTTCATCGACAGATCATGACGATCAGATGGTACGCTCCACAGGCAGGACAAAGGCACGCAGGCCCAGCTTGGGTGTCGCCAGATCCATCTTGTGCAACTCCTCGAGCACGATGTCCACACGACGATCATCCACCACAGTGAGGATGGCCGATGCAATCGAGGGCCAGGCATGGGTGGCATAGTGGGGCTCACCCGTCTTGCTGCCTCGGCCTTGCACCTCACGCCAACCCGTGAAACCACGGCAGTTGAGCAGATGCAACATCTCGATAATGCGGTCATAGTAGGCCTCGTCAAAGGCTATGAATATCGCTTTCATTATAATTCTGGTTTCAGGTTATTGTTATTTCTTGAGATGCTCTTTCGTCATATTCTTACGTTTGCGCTTGATGCCGTTGTAGGCAAAGATGGTATACATCGTGGGCACAAACAACAGCGTCATCAATGTGGACATGGCAAGACCACCTATAACGGCGGTACCCATTGGGCGCCACATCTCACTACCCACACCCGTACCAACTGCCATGGGCACCATACCCAGAATAGTGGTCATTGAGGTCATGAGCACAGGACGCAGACGGGAATGGCCACCATTGATCACGGCACGGCGGATACTCATGCCGCGTTCACGGTTCAGGTTGATGTAGTCAATGAGCACGATACCGTTTTTCACCACAATACCGATCAACATGATACCACCGATCATTGACATGATGTTCAGGTTGGTACCAGTGAGCAACAAGATGATGACGATACCCGAGAAGGCGAACAGAATCGAAGTCATGATGATACCGGGATAGGTAAACGACTCAAACTGGCCAGCCATTACCATATACACGAGCAGGATGATGAGCAGACCCAGCAATCCCAGGTCGCCGAACGAATCCTGCTGGTCCTCGTAGCTACCGCTCAACTGGATAATCACATCACCAGGCTTGTCCATCTTGTCGATCAGCGGCTGGGCATCGGCAATGACTTCGCTCATCGGTCGCTCTTGAACAACGGTCGAGACGGTGATGATGCGCTCGCGGTCTTTACGCTCGATGTTGGGCGGATAGAACTGCTCGGTCACAGTTCCCACCTCCTTGAGGCGGACACCCGTGCCCATCGCGTTATAGAGCATGATGTTCTCGATGTCGGTGATGCTGCGACGGTGTTCGGGGTCATACATCACCTTGATGTCATACTCCATACCGTCCTCGCGGAAGTAGC
>DAIREJ010000028.1:15824-19579 GCA_036795635.1 Sodaliphilus sp. | reverse complement strand
GGGGGTGTGAGGGATAACCTTGATGTCGGTGAACTTGAAGCCTGTGCTGTCGGGGATGACAACCTTGCTGTCGGCCATGACGTTGATGGCAACAGCCGAAGCGAGCAGTAAGAATAAGAATTTCTTCATAAAAAATGAGTTAGTTATAAATGTTTGGTTAATAGTAATTCTATGGTTATAACATGCAAAGATAGTGATTTATTTTGAAACACTTGCATTAAAGGGTGATAAAATGAAAAAAAAGCCCCGTTGTGGTCTTTTTTACCAAAACGAGGCGCAGTTTTTTCGCAAATCAGATAGATAAGATTTGATTGATGATTTAATAGGTGCTGCAAAGATAGCAAATATTTCGTTGATTGGTGAAAAATGTGTACTTTTGTGCTATGATATATCCCTCAAGTTTTGAGAACAAGATAGGCTTTGATGCTGTTCGCCGTGAACTGGAGCGTCATTGCGTGAGTGCTTTGGGTGCAGCCAATGTGCCTCGTCTGCGTTTCTCGACACGCCGTGATGAGGTGGTTCGTTGGCTTGAAGAGACCAACGAGTTCTTGTCTATCCTGCAGACGGGCAAGGAATTCCCCCTCAGTTATTATTTTGACTTGCGTGTCGTCCTCAAGGAGGTGGCCACACCAGGAACTTTCTTGTCGGCCGAGCGTTTGTTCGACTTGCAGCGTCTCTTGGTGACTGTGAGTCAGGTTGTGCGTTTCTTCGCTACCGATGGTGACGGCAACACATCTTATCCTTGTCTGCGAGAGTTGACGAGTGGAATGCAGGCTTTCCCTGAAGTGAGTGCTGCTATCGGCCATGTGCTGGATAAGGCAGGAAACATCAAGGACACGGCATCACCCAAACTGCATGAATTGCGTGTCTCAATCGCCCGTGTGACCAGCAGCATCAACGGCACCTTGCGTCGCATTATTGCTCAAGGCAGGCAGGATGGCATCCTTGACAATGATGTGCAGCCCTCACTTCGTGACGGACGTTTGGTATTGCCCGTGAACGCGATGAACAAACGCAAGTTCCATGGTATCGTGCATGATGAGAGTGCCACGGGAAAAACCGTTTTTATCGAACCCGATGCCATCGTCGAGGCAAATAACCGCATTCGTGAAACAGAGGCTGAGATAGCCCGCGAAATCATTCGCATTCTCACCGAGGTGACTGATATGATACGTCCCCATCTCGATGAACTGGCAGTTGTGCTGGACACGTTGGGACAGTTGGACTTTATCCGCGCCAAGGCTTTGTTTGCTCAAGATGTGGGGGCCCAGATGTGTCATGTGGACCGTAAACCTGTGTTGGAATGGTACAGTGCGGTCCATCCCGCTTTATTGCTTTCCTTGCGCACCCAAGGCAAGGAGGTTGTGCCTTTGAATATCGCCCTTAACCGCCAAAACCGCATCTTGGTCATCTCGGGACCTAATGCCGGTGGTAAATCTGTGTGCCTCAAAACGGTGGGTATCGTGCAATACATGATGCAGTGTGGACTCCTGCCTCCCTTGCGTGACAACTCTCACATGGGTCTTTTCCATGACATTTTTATCGATATCGGTGACCAGCAAAGTATTGAGAATGACCTGAGTACCTATAGCAGTCACTTGCAGAACATGAAACTATTCTTGTCCAAGGGTGGCAAGGATACACTCATCCTCATCGATGAGATGGGCAGTGGCACCGAGCCTCAGATTGGCGGAGCCATCGCGCAGTCCATCTTGGAGCAATTAAATAATCATCAAGTGATGGGCGTTGTCACTACTCACTATCAGAATCTCAAGCATTTTGCCGAGGAGACCGAAGGTATTGTCAACGGGGCTATGCTCTATGACCGTCAGCACATGCAGCCGTTGTTCCAGTTGTCGGTGGGCTATCCCGGCAGCTCATTTGCCATCGAGATAGCCCGCAAGACGGGTTTGCCACAGCAGGTCATCGTCAAGGCAAGCGAGATTGTGGGCAGCGATTACATCAATATGGACAAGTACCTGCTCGACATCGTGCGTGACCGCCGCTATTGGGAAAACAAGCGACAGGATATCCGCGCCAAAGAGAAACGGTTGGACCAGTTGATTGCAGACTATGACGAGCGCTTGGACAATATTCGTGCCGAACACCGCCAAATCATTCACGAGGCGCGTAGTGAGGCTCAGGAAATCCTGCGAACAAGCAACGCGCAGATAGAGCGTACTATCAAGGAAATCCGCGAGCAACAGGCCGAAAAGGAGCGAACAAAAGAGTTGCGTCGTCAACTTGATGAGTTCAAGCAACGCCTGAGTGCTGAGGAACCTGAAGAGCCGTTGAGACTCAAAGAAATAACGCCTAAGGACAAGCCACGTCGCAAGCAGCCCAAGAAAAAGGCTGCTCCAACCGTTGCATCCAAGGAACGCCCTTTGCAGGCCGGAGATAACGTGGTGCTGAAAGGCACTACCACTGTGGGCACGCTCATCAGCATTGATGAGAAATATGCCTTGGTAGCATTTGGCAACATCAAAACCCGCATTGAGGCTGACAAGGTGGAACGCACCATGCGCAAAGAAAAGAAAGCCAAAGTTGACTCACTGGGGCGAGCAACTGCCGATGAAATACGCACGCGCCAACTCAATTTCAAACCCGACATTGACGTGCGTGGCATGCGTGCCGATGAAGCGCTGCAGGCAATAACCTACTTCATTGACGATGCCATCCAGTTTAATGCGCAGCGGGTACGCATCCTGCACGGCACAGGAACGGGCGCCTTGAAGGTTGCCATCCGCGAGTATCTGCACAGTGTCAATGGCGTGAAGTCCTATCGTGATGAGCATGTCCAATTTGGCGGTGCGGGCATCACTGTTGTGGAATTAGAATAAAAACAAGAAGCAATGATACAGAATAATATCTTCATGAAGCCTTTCAATACGTCAGGCGGTGTGGTGCCCTTTGACCGCATCACCACGGCAGACTATGAACCCGCCATCCTTGAGGGTATCAAGCAGCATGATGCCGAGGTGGCTACCATTGTCGAAAATCAAGACGAACCCACGTTTGAGAATACCATCGTGGCCTTGGAGCGCGCTGGTGCGATGCTCAACCGTGTGCTGGGTGTGTTCTATCCTATGCTTTCCTGTAATGCCGATGATGACTTGATGGCGGTGAGCGAGCGCATGGCTCCGGTATTGAGTGAGCATTTCAACAGCATCACCCTCAATGAGCGCCTGTGGCAACGAGTGAAGCATGTTCACGATCATTTCGATGTTGAGCATTTTGATGTTGAAGACAGGATGCTGATGCGCGAAACCTATGATGGCTTCGTACGTAGTGGTGCTAATCTGCAAGGCGAGGACCGCGAACGTTATCGCCAATTGTCAAAGCGCTTGACCGAGTTGACCTTGAAGTTTGACCAAAATGCCCTAAAGGAAACGTCACAATATGAGTTATGGCTCTCTCGGGATGACGTTGCAGGGTTGCCCGAAAGTGCCCTTGATGCCGCCAAAATGGCAGCCAAGGGCAAGGGACGTGAAGACGAGTGGCTGGTTACCCTGGATGCGCCCAGTTACATCCCCTTCATGAAGTACAGCGAACGTCGTGACTTGCGCGAGAAATTGTATAAGATGTATAACCGCCAGTGTACAGCAGGCGATTATTGTAACCTCGAAATCTTGCGCAACATTGCCAACACTCGGTTGGAAATCGCTCAACTGATGGGTCGCAAGACATTTGCCGAGTATAAGTTGCAACACACGATGGCCGAGACACCGACTAACGTATATAATATGCTTAACCGG
>DAIREJ010000028.1:4831-15814 GCA_036795635.1 Sodaliphilus sp. | reverse complement strand
GTTGCGTGAGGCCTATTTGCCTGTCGAGCGCAGCGAGATGGCGCGACTCACCGAGTTCGCCAGCAAGTTAGAAGGTGAGTCCCTGGAAATCATGCCGTGGGATTACAGTTATTATAGCAACAAGGAGAAGGACTCGATGTTTGAAATCAACGACGAGTTGCTGCGACCTTACTTTGAGTTGGGACGGGTGACCGAGGGTGTGTTCGGCTTTGCCAAGCGGATGTACGGCTTACGCTTTGTGCCTAATCATGATGCTCAAGTCTTCCATCCCGAGGTGGAAGTCTTTGACGTAACAGACGAGGACGGCAAGCCCGTCGGAATGCTCTATCTGGATTTCTTCCCCCGTGCCACCAAGCAGAGTGGAGCATGGATGACGAGTTTCCGGGAGCAGTACATCGATGATGCTGGCAATGATGTCCGTCCTCATGTGACCTTGACGATGAATTTCACCCGACCTACTTCGACCAAGCCTTCTTTGCTCACCATTCGTGAGGTAGAGACGTTTATGCACGAGTTCGGCCATGCCTTGCATCAGTTGTTGTCGCGATGCAAGTATCAGTCGCTTTCGGGCACCAATGTTTACCGTGACTTTGTCGAGGTGCCTTCACAGTTCAACGAAAACTACGTGTATGAGCGTGAGTTCCTTGACAGTTTTGCGCGTCATTACCAGACAGGTGAGCCGGTGCCGCAGGAACTTATCGACAAACTGTTGGCTTCATCGCAGTATGCGGCAGCTTATTCTTGTGTGCGGCAGTTGGGATTTGGCTTTATCGACATGGCATGGCACAGCATCACCGAACCCTATGAGGGCAATGACTTCGAGTTTGAACACAATGCTGTCAAGGACGTGCAGGCTTTTGAGTCGGTTGAGGGCTGCATCATGTCGCCTCAGTTTACTCACATCTTCTCTGGTGGCTATGCTGCAGGCTATTATGGCTACAAGTGGGCCGAAGTAATCGAGTGTGATGCTTTTGATAAATTCAAGCAGGACGGCATTTTCAATCCTGCAACGGCTCGTGCATGGGTCGAAAACGTTCTCTCACGGGGCGGTACCGAAGCGCCCATGACGCTCTACAAGCGCTTCCGTGGATCCGAGCCTGGCATTGAAGCCATGATGCGTCGTGATGGCATTGTCTCGACAAAATAATAGATGACGAAAATGAAAAGGATGATTAGGAAAGCGAGGATAGGGGATGTGCCTGTGATCATGCGGCTCATCGACGAGGCACGCGGTATCATGCGCTCTTGCGGTAACGTGAACCAGTGGATTGATGGCTACCCAAGCGAGGAAACCATTCTCCAGGACATCAATAACGGACATGGATACGTGTGTGAGCAACAGGGTGGGGACGTAGTGGCTTACTTTGCTTTTATCCCTGGACCCGAACCTACCTACAAGGAAATTTTTGACGGGCAATGGCTCGACGACGAGCCCTATCATGTGGTGCACCGCTTGGCAAGCACGGCAAGCAGTCATGGCGTCTTCAACGATGTGATGGACTACTGCATGGGTGTGGCAGGCAACCTGCGCATCGACACCCACCGCGACAACGTCATCATGCATCACGTCATCGACTGCTACGGCTTTACCTACTGCGGCATCATCTACCTCCTCAACGGTGACGAGCGGTTAGCTTATCAGAAAAAACTATAGCATGTAGTGATATAAATAAATCAGGGCTGGTCATTTGAACCAGCCCTGATTCTATTAAGAATTAATGAATAATCAAGATTACTTCTTGAGCTCGTCAGCTACAGCCTGAGCAGCGTCAGCAGTCTTGTCCTTGGCAGCGTCAACGGCCTCAGCAGCCTTGTCCTTGGCAGCATCAACAGCCTCACCGGCAGCTTCCTTAGCAGCGTCAACAGCCTCACCAGCCTTCTCGACAGCAGCATCGGCAACAGCCTTAGCAGCGAACTCAGCGAAACCAGCCTTCAACTCCTCGGGAACGGTGATGTAAGCATCGAGCTTGTCAGCCAAAGCGGGGATCTTGGCAAGGAGAGCCTCCTTGTTGTTGTCAAAGACGGTCTTCAGGATGTTGATGATGTTGAAGTAACCATTCTGGTCACCACCAGCGAGCAGCTCCTCAGCCTTGGCCTTGATGCCATCGAGCAGAGAAACAGCGGTAGCCTCATCAGCAGCGTTCATAAGGTCATTGGTAACTGACTCAACGGTGTACTCAGCTACGGGAGCCTCCTCGGTTACTTCCTCAGCAGGCTTGGTCTCAGTCTTGCAACCAACAAAAGCGATAGCAGCAACAGCTGCAAACATCAATAAAAACTTCTTCATAATAAAACAACTTTTAATAAAAAATTAATAATAAAACAATTGATTTAACGCCGCAAATGTAACGGCTATTTTTGAATTACCAAACTTTTTTGAGCCAATTTTTCATTTTTTAGTACTTTTATTGCCCTTTAGGGGCGTTTTGCGGTCAAAAAACTGTAACTTTGCGGTGCAGAATTGTGCCCGGAGCTTCTTATTACAAGTTTCATGCCAAAGTGTGAAAAATGAGGATTAACAATTAAAAAAATATTGATATGTTCGTTTACATTTTAATGGGAGGTATCTTTATTCTGAGCTTGATAGTCCAGAACTCCCTCAAGTCAAAGTTTGCCAAGTACAGTAAAGTTCCTCTTGGCGTGCCCATGGCAGGACGTGATATCGCGATGGCCATGTTGCAGCAGAATGGTTGCGGTGACGTTCAGGTAACAAGCGTGAGTGGTCAGTTGACCGACCACTTCAATCCCGCCAACAAGACGGTGAACCTGAGTGAGCCGGTTTTTGGCACCAACAGCATCGCTGCCGCAGCAGTGGCCGCTCATGAATGCGGACACGCCGTGCAGCATCATGTGGGTTATAGCATGTTGCAACTGCGCACCAAACTGGTGCCCGTGGTATCCTTTGCTTCCAAGACGGTGCAATGGTTGCTGCTCGCCGGTATCATGATTGTTGAGGTGACACCCATACCTCTCTATATAGGTCTCGCCATGTTTGCGATGACGGTGCTCTTCAGCTTCGTCACGCTGCCTGTCGAGGTGGATGCCAGTCGTCGTGCCATCAAGTGGCTTGAAGGTTCAGGTATCGCTGGAGGTGAACAACTCACCCAGGCTAAGGATGCACTCCGTGCGGCAGCCTATACCTATGTAGTCGCTGCTATCGGTTCGCTTGCTACCTTATTATATTATGCGGTGATGTTCCTCGGTGGACGACGCAGATAAGATTACAGAAAGATAAACCCTTAACATGGCACAAAAACCATCTATCCCGAAAGGAACGCGCGACTTCTCGCCCATCGAGATGGCGCGCCGCAACTATATCTTCAACACCATTAAGAGCGTTTTTCTGCTCTATGGTTTCCAGCAGATTGAAACTCCTGCCGTCGAGAACCTGTCAACCTTGATGGGCAAGTATGGCGAGGAAGGCGACAAACTGCTGTTCAAAATTCTCAACAGTGGCGATTATTTGAAGGATGCACCTGACGATTTGCTCTCGACGCATGACTCGTTGCATTTGACAACCAAGATCAGCGAGAAAGGACTGCGTTATGACTTGACGGTGCCTTTCGCCCGCTATGTCGTGCAGCACCGCAACGATCTGCAGATGCCCTTCAAGCGTTATCAGGTGCAGCCTGTCTGGCGCGCCGACCGCCCCCAGAAAGGGCGCTACCGCGAGTTCTATCAGTGTGATGCCGACATTGTGGGCAGCGATTCGCTGTTGAACGAGGTGGAGCTGGTGACGATGATCGATGAGGTGTTCAACCGCTTCAACATCAATGTTGCCATCAAGTTGAACAACCGCAAGATTTTGAGTGGTATCGCCGAAACCATCGGTGCTGCCGACAAGATTATTGATATCACCGTCGCAATCGACAAACTCGACAAAATCGGCATCGACAACGTCAACGCTGAGTTGAAGGAGAAAGGTTTGACCGACGAGGCCATTGCCACCCTGCAGCCGTTGTTGGCACTTGACGGTACTAACGATGAGCGGCTCGCCTCTTTGTCGGGCATACTGGTTGCCAGCGAGGTGGGCATGAAGGGCATCGAGGAGATGCGCTACGTGCTTGACCATGTGAAAGCTTTGGGAACGCGTGCTCGCGTGGATCTGGACGTGTCACTGGCTCGTGGCCTGAACTATTACACAGGTACTATCCTTGAGGTCAAGGCGCTGGATGTCGCTATCGGCAGCATCACTGGTGGTGGGCGCTATGACAACCTGACGGGAGTCTTCGGTATGCCTGGATTGTCGGGTGTGGGCATCAGTTTTGGTGCCGACCGCATCTATGATGTGCTCAATGCCCTTGACCTGTATCCTGCCGACACCATGGCAACGGCACGCGTGATGTTTGTCAACTTTGGTGAGCAAGAGGCTGCTGCCTCTTTGAACCATATCATGGCATTGCGTCGTGCAGGCATCAGTGCCGAGTTGTACCCTGACAGCGCTAAGATGAAGAAGCAGATGAACTATGCCAACGATCGCCAAATCCCCTTTGTTGCCATTGTGGGTGCCGACGAAGTGCAGAACGGCACCATTGCGCTCAAGAATATGGCTAGCGGCGAACAGGTGACCCTCACTGTTGAGCAAATGATAGAACGTCTGTCCCATTAGTCCGTGATGCAGTCATGAACAGTATGTACCAACAGTTGATGCAGTTGCCGCTCTTTCAGGGTGTGAGTACCGAGAAGATTACGGAACTTGTAGAGAAACTGCCTTTCCATTTCCTCAAGTACCGCAGTGGGGAACAGATCGTCACTGCAGGCGATACATGCACGCACATCCGCTTCATCGTATCAGGAAAAGTGAGGATGGCAATGAACTGCTCTAGACTAAAAGTGTCCCTGGAACAGACCTTGTCAACCCCTCATGTCTTGGCGCCGGACTATCTGTTCGGTCGTGATACGGCTTACCCGTTCACGGCTTACGCCGAGGGCCCTTGCGGTATCTTGCAGTTGCTCAAGGGTGACTACATCAAGATGATCAATGCCGACAAGGTGTTCCTGTTCAATATCTTGAATTACTTGAGCTCTGGAAGCCAGCGGGGGACGTCGATGGCGCTTGCTGCACGAGACGGCTCGGTCTCGGAACGGTTGGCGATGCTGATGAACGTTTTGGTGGTTCCCGGGGCAACGGACGTCGTGTTGAAATATAAGCAGAAGGATCTGTGCTCACTGTTGGGGACGCAACGCACCACACTCATTGCAACGCTTGACAAACTCAGTGACCAGGAGATATTGGACTATGACAGTAGTGAGATGAGGTTGTTGGATTTGGCGGGACTGATGTCTCTTTTGACTGATGTCTCTTTTGAGAGAAGAATAAACAAGAAATCAATATATTTTTGAAGATAAGAAGATAAAATGAAGAAATTATTATTATCGATAGCTGCAGTGGCAATGTTGGCATTGACAAGTTGCCAAAGTGAAACCGATTATAAGGCTAAAGGTGCTGAAATGGCGCGTCAACTCAATGAATTGTGCGACAAACAAGATGGCGAAGCGGCATTGGCGCTGGAAAAGCAAATTGAAAAAGAGGAAGCCGCGGTTATCGCCAAAGGCGACTCGGCTGCGATTGTCGATTTCAAGGAGGCCGTCAAGGAATCCAAACAACGCAATACTCCTTTTATATCAGCTGCAAAGATTAAGAGTGGCGTTTCAAAAGAAGATGTTGCCAAAGATTTGGAACAGGCGGCATTGAATAGGGAAATCAGCATGGACATTCTTACGGCTTCAATCAATGCCATCGTGGAGGCCGAGGAGGAAATGAAGAAAGGCGAGTCTAAGGAATAATTGTCCCTTGGACGATAACTGATGAGACCTCATGTGTCTGACCGACAGACTCCCGTGGCGCGCGGTGCGGCAAACCTGCTGCCAAGTGGCGGCGGGACTTGCTTTGTGCTTCATGGCTGTGGCTTGTGGCACGGGTATTGAGGTGACTGAACGCGTGACCGACAAGGATGTGCGCCGTATCATTGAACAGGCCGACAGCCGACAGCAGCCAGTGACACTCACCGCCTTTGTTGACTCGATGCCGGCATGGAGGCACGGCAAGCGCTTTTGGGTGGCTGACGATCAGGTGCGGCAGTTGTTCGCGCGCAGCGGTGATTATGATATCGACACGGTCAAGCTGGCGGGCCATGTGCTCGCCTTTGCTGGCTATGATACAGGCGGACTGTATGATAACCGCATGACGGTCAACCTGTTGTTTAATGACGATGACGGCAAGACGTTCATCTACCGCACCGGCAAGACGATTGATGAGTTTCATTCAGGGTTTACTATTCCCATGCTCATTGACATGGACATGGTGGACCATATCGCCCGTCAGGTGGTGGGGAAAGACTACTTCATCCGCACACCCATCTGGTATGACTGCCAGAGCGAGCAGATGATAAACGGCCGCCACTTCATCAAAGTTCACGTTGACAGTGTGTTGCCCGGAAATGCGGTAATGCCGTTGCGTCTGCTGTTCACTACTGCCGACAGCAACGAGCGTGCGATGGTGTGGGTGAGCGACAACACCTCGATGATGCGGGGGCGTGATTTTGACGCTATGTTCATCGCTGCGGACCCGCATCTTTCCTATCCCGATATTACCGAGGCAAATTGGACACTCATCACGCGTGGAGAGGTGGCAATAGGCATGACCAAGGAGGAATGTCGCCTGTCACTGGGTAGTCCCAACCGCATCAGCACCAATCCTGACCAAGGAGGCTTGCGTGAGTATTGGTATTATGACGGTGGCTCATATTTGTTTTTTGTGGACGGCTTGCTCAATCAGTTCAGGAGATAATGGAACCGACAACACTTGAAATAGAATTCCTGGGAACCGGCACCTCGACGGGGGTGCCCATGTTGCGCTGTCATTGCCCCGTTTGCCTGAGTGACGACCCTCGCGACAAGAGGCTGCGCACCTCGGCCATCGTGCGTTATCAGGGAGCACGCATCCTGATTGATTGCGGCCCCGATTTCCGCACCCAGATGCTTCGTGCCAGTGATGACAATATTGACGCGGTGCTCTTGACGCACATTCATTTTGACCATGTCGCTGGTCTGGACGACTTGCGTGCCTACTGTTTTGAGCGCCCAATGCCGCTGTATGCACGTCCCGATGTGTTGCACAACTTGCATGACCGCATCCCATATTGTTTCTCGGATAATCCTTATCCCGGTGTGCCGCGCTTTGAGGAGCACGTCATCGGTGACGAGCCTTTCCTTGCCTCGGGAGTGCGTGTCGAGCCTGTCCCTGTGATGCATTACAAGTTGCCCATCGTGGGATTCCGCATCGGGCCGCTTACCTATATCACCGATGCCAAGACGATTGACGATGCGGTGTTGGACCGACTCAAGGGGACACCGTTATTGGTCATCAATTCTTTGCGCAAAGGTGAACATCTGTCGCACATGTGCCTCGATGAGACCTTGCGCGTCATTGAACGTATCAAACCTGGTAAGGCCTATCTGGTTCACATGAGTGACCGCATGGGGCTTCATGCCGATTCTCCACGATTGCTTCCCCAGGGGGTGGAACTGGCCTATGACGGCCTAATTGTAAAAGTGTGAATCATGAAGGAAGAAATCAAAATATCGCAGGTCAATCCCGAAGAACAGACTTCGGGTCTGCAGTTCTTTGAAAGCCGTGTCCAGGCTGGCTTCCCTAGTCCCGCGCAGGGTGAATATGCCGACAGCATTGACCTGAATCGGGCATTGATTACCAATCCGGCGGCGACCTTCTGCGCCCGTGTCATCGGCAACTCGATGGTCGATGCGGGCATCAACGAGGGAGACCTGCTCATTATTGACCGTTCGCTAACGCCTCATGACGGTTCCATCGCTGTTTGCTTCCTTGACGGCGACTTTACCGTCAAGCGGCTTAGTGTACGCGATGATGGCGTCTTCCTGACGCCTGCCAATGCCGACTTCCCTGAGATGCGCGTTCCAGAGGAAAGCAGTTTCCAGATCTGGGGCGTTGTCTCACACATTGTGAAAAAAGTGTGATGGAGAATGATGAAAGACACGACACATATCACCCGCTATGACTTGGCATTCTTTGTGCTCTGCGTTGCCGTGGTGGCATGGCAGTGCTATGTCGTTGCTCTCGATACCCAGTTGGGTGGGGTGGGCCGCGTGTTTCATGAGTGGCATGTGATGGCCGTCTCGCTGGCCAACGCTCTCCTGTTGCTTTCGCCTTATTGGTTGCTGCGTCGTCGTTGGCGCTGGGTGGTATGGATTCCTTTGACGCTGCTCACAGTGTGGTGCATCATGCAGATGTGCTATTGCCGAGCCTATGAAGACCTGATGCCGTGGCAAAGTCTGACACTGACACAAAATGTCAATAATACGCTCATGGCCAGCACGATGGCTTTGTTGCGATGGCAGGACCTGTGCATCATTATCCCTTATCTTGCCCTGATTCTTGTGTGCGCTTTATCCAAGCGGGTTGCTGACAATAGCCTGTGTGTCAGAAATTTCCTCTACACATTGGTGGCTGCTTTAGTGACAGGCTGTGTTGGTTATTTGGATGGCACCGACTGCTATGAAAAGCGCTTTTTCTATAATTTCAGCAATCGGGAGTATTTCGCTCAAAACGGCTTGTTGCCCTATGGGGCCATCTCGTTATATAACACGTTGTTCATCGGCGACACTGTGAGCGATGAACAGCGCGCCCAAGTCATGCGTTTCTTTGAGCAGGAGTGCCCCCATTATACCGATAACAGTTTTTCTGTTGTTCCCGACCGCAACCTGGTGTTGTTTATTGTTGAGTCGTTGCACTCATGGCCCATAGGCATGGAGGTGGACGGAAAGGAAGTCACTCCTGCGCTCAATCGCTTGGTGCAGGGTGAAAAGACCATCTATGCACCTCATGTCTTGTTCCAGACCAGCCATGGCCATTCCAGCGATGCCCATTTCATGTATAATACTGGTTTGTTGCCTTTGCGTGATGGCGTGGTTGCCGTGAATTGGGGTGGTGGTCCTTATCCCTCGTTTGCCGAGGCGCTTGAGGGTTATGACTGCCGTGAAATCATCTGCACGCCGGGAGTGAACTGGAACCAGACGATGACAGCCCGCACCTATGGCTTTGATACGCTTTACACCCGTGACAACCTGATTGAAGCCGACCTGTTGAGGCGTCACAATGACATCGACGATGCTGCGCTCACCGATTTCGCAGCCTCGCTGTTGCCGCAACTGCATCAGCCATTTTTCCTGGAGATGGTCACTATGACGATGCACGCCCCTTATATCAATCGTCCGTTGCCCGCCTCGTGGATCATGCAAAGCGACACGCTCACTGCCGAGGCGCGCGGCTACCTCAACACCGTCCATATCACCGACAGCTGCATCGGGGCGTTTATCGATGAACTGAAAAGGCTGAACTTGGCCGAAAACACGGTGGTCGCTATTGTGAGCGACCATACTCAGGTCTATCTCAACCGTGTCAAGGGCATGACTGACTATGAGTCGGTGCCCGACGACTGGGGTATCCCCTTGATTATCGCGGGTTGTGACACGACCATGCGCTATGACGCCGTCATCGGCCAGGTGGATGTCTATCCCACCTTGCTCGACGTGATGGGCGCCAATGCCTATCCGTGGAAAGGCTTGGGGTACAGTATTTTGCGTTATCCTGTCAGTGGGGCCATCCAGCCGCGCAACATGTCGGTCCTGGGTGATAGCACAAGTCTAACGCCCCACCAGCGCGAGGCATGGGACATCAGCCGCTGGCTCATCTTTGATGGCTGCAAGCCACTCATTACTAAAGACAAATCTAAAAACAAATGATATGAAAGATATCAAATCGCGACTTTTCTCGAGTGACAGTCGGTTGAGCGACCTCATCACCGCTCATCCGTCATTATTGGCACTGTTGCCGCGCTTGGGCCTCTCGCTCGGCTTTGGAGACCGCTCGATAGCCGACGTGTGCGAGGAGAGGGGGGGAGATACCGCATTCTTCCTCCTCATTTGCAACGTCTATACGTTCAACAACTATGTGCCTTCGACGGCGGCAATCCTCGGGACCGACATGACGGGTTTAGTGCCTTATCTGGAGAAATCCCACAGTTACTATGTGGATAAGCGCTTGCCCCACATCGAGTGCCACCTCGATGCCATTGCTCATAACCTCAATGGACGCATCGGGCAAGTGTTCATCAGTTTCTATAAGGAGTATAAAGCCGAAGTCGAGGAGCATTTTGCCCACGAAGAGCGTGACGTGTTCCCGCACATCCGCGCCTTGATGGGCGGTGAGCGCGACACGACCTACAGTATCGACAAGTTCATCGCCACTCACAGCGACATTGAGGGCAAGCTCGATGACCTGCTGAACATCGTCTTCAAGTATCTGCCGCCGCAGGTCGATGACGACAATGTGATGGATGTGGTCGATGACATACTCCGCCTCAGGGAAGACCTTAAGAAGCACACCTTTATCGAGGAGAAAATCATGGTGCCTTTGGTTCAACATCTTGAGCACGCCATTCTGTCATGAAACAGCGACTGTTAATCATAGAACCGTCAGAGGTCATCGTCGAGGGCTTGAAGGCCATCCTTGATGGTCAAATCCGTTTCAAGGTACTTGAGCCCGTGATGGATGTGGACCGCCTGGAGGAACGCTTGATGGCGTCCCGCCCTGATATTGTGCTCATCAACCCCACAGTGGTTGCCGATATCACCAAATTGCCTGGCAGACAGGAAATGGCGGTCGTAGCATTGGTCTATCAGTATGTCGAGCGTGATGCGCTCAAACCGTTTGATGCAGTGGTGGACATCCGTGACATCCGTGCTCAAATCATCGAAACCCTGGCCCAGGCTTCTCCTGCAACCGAGAACACAGCAACCGGCAACTATGAACTCACCAAGCGCGAAACCGCCGTTCTGGTGCAACTCGCTCAGGGCAAGACCAATAAAGAGATTGCCGACGCCCTCAACGTGAGCGTCCACACCGTTATCAGCCACCGCAAGAACATCACCCACAAGACAGGAATC
>DAIREJ010000028.1:0-4821 GCA_036795635.1 Sodaliphilus sp. | reverse complement strand
TATGCCATGCTCAACAACCTCATCGACGAGAGCGCACTGTTGTAAAAAGAAAAAAGTGGCTTAAACTAGAAACTTTTTTCTATCTTTGCAGGTTAGAAATAAGACGAAAGGTATGTTAATAACTAAATTGCTCGATAAGTTTGGAGACTACTGCATGTTCATGTGGCGTGTCATCGCTATCCCTGACAAGTGGAAGGTGTTCTTCAAACGCTATTTCAATGAGATCTATAAGCTGGGAATCGACTCGATACCATTGATTATCATCGTGTCTTTGTTCATAGGCTCGTTGTGTACCATTCTCATCAAGCTCAATATTTCCAACCCGTTGTTGCCCCGCTATACTGTAGGCTTGACCACTCGCGAGATCATCCTGCTGGAGTTCTCGTCCACCATTCTGTGCCTCATCCTCTCAGGAAAAATCGGCTCTAACATCGCTAGCGAAATCGGCACTATGCGTGCCACCGAACAGATTGACGCACTCGATATCATGGGCATCAACAGTGCTAATTTCCTGGCAGCGCCCAAGATTCTGGCACTCATCTCTATCCTGCCGTTTCTGGTTGTCATTTGCATGGCTACGAGTCTTTTTGGCGGTTGGCTCATCTGCATCATCACCGGCATTGTCGAGCCCGACACCTTCATCTTCGGTATACAATCGCTCTTCATCGAGTGGTATGTGTGGTTTGCGCTCATCAAGTCACTGGTGTTCGCCTTCCTGATGTCAACCATTGCCTGCTACTATGGCTACACGGTCAAGGGCGGCTCGGTTGAGGTGGGCCAGGCCAGTACCGACACTGTGGTGATGAGCAATATCATGATCCTGGTGGCTGATGTCATTTTAACCCTCTTATTATTGTAAAAGGCATGATCGAAGTTAAGCATATATCCAAATCGTTCAAGGAAGACGGTGGTGTGCGTCAGGTGCTGTTTGACGTGAGTTGCAAGCTCTATGACGGCAAGACCAACCTCATCATCGGCCAGTCGGGCTCGGGCAAGACGGTGCTTGTCAAGAACATCGTAGGCTTGTTTGACCCTGACGAGGGGGAAATCCTGTACGACGGGCGTGACATCACCAAGATGGACCGCAAGCAGCGCAAGGAATTGCGCAAGGAAATCGGCATGCTCTTCCAGGGCTCGGCGCTGTTCGACAGCGAGACCGTGATGGGCAATGTGATGTTCCCGCTGGTGATGTTCAGCGGCAAGAGTGACAGCGAGATTCGCGACCGCGCCCAGTTCTGTATCGACCGTGTGAACCTCACGGGCAGCGAGAACAAATACCCAAGCGAGTTGTCGGGCGGTATGCAGAAGCGCTGCGCCATCGCCCGCGCCATCGCCTTGAATCCCAAGTACCTCTTCTGTGACGAGCCTAACTCGGGCCTTGACCCCAAAACGTCGATTGTGATTGACGAACTCTTGAGCGACATCACCCACGAGTTTGGCATCACTACCATCATCAATACCCATGACATGAACTCGGTGATGGGCATTGGCGAGAACATCGTGTTCATCAACAAGGGCCATGTGGGTTGGATTGGCAACAAGGACCAGATTTATGACGTGGAGAACGATGACCTGAACAACTTCGTGTATGCCACCGACCTGTTCCGTGACGTGCGCAAATATCGCCGCGAACACGGCTACAAACCTTCAAAGAGTTAGGAGTTAGGAGTGAACAAACAAGTTGAAGAATATGAATTGTAGAGAAGAAATCCTTGAATTGCTGCGTTCAACCGAGCGTGATGGTATTGAGGACGTAATAACCGATTTGGATTCTTGGGGCTTTTTCATTGCCCCCGCATCGGCAGGACATCACTTGAATGTCGAGGGTGGCTTGGCTCAGCACTCGCTCAACACCTGTAAGGCGGCGCTTGCCGTCTGGGAGGCGATGAAAACAGTTGAGCCCGGGCTGGAGCATGAGGTGAAGCGCGACAGCATCATCCTGGCGAGCCTGCTGCATGACGTGTGCAAGTGCGATATTTACAAGCGCACCGTCAAGAAACGCAAGAACGCGTTGGGCATCTGGGAGGACGCCGAGGGTTACAAAATCACCTACAAAGGCTTTCCCATGGGGCATGGCGAGAAGTCATTGGCCCTGCTGCTGTGCAGTGGGTTGATGCTCAATGATGATGAGATGCTCGCCATTCGCTGGCACATGGGTGCATGGGGCGTGAACCAGAACAGCTATGAGGACGTGCGCAACTATGACGCGGCCCGCAAGCTCTATCCACTGGTAACCATCGTCCAGACGGCCGACGGCCTTGCTGCCAGCATCATGGAACGCACAGGCGAGGAACTTGATGAGTTATGACCGGGGTCAACATCCTGTTGTGTGACACTTTTCCGGGGCGTCTCCCGGCTTTCATACCCAACTACGAGTCTCTGTTCATGGACTTGTTTGCCGGCATCGGTGAGCAGGTCACTTATCGTGTCTTCCAGACATGGCAAGGCGAGTTGCCCCCTGCGATCAATACCGATGAAATCTACTTGGTGCCGGGCAGTCTTGACGCTGCCTATGATGACAAACCTTGGATTGTCGCCTTGTTGCATTGGATTGAAAAAGCCTATGTGTGTGGCGCTCGTTTGATGGGTGTCTGTTTCGGGCATCAGGCGATTGCGAGGGCGTTGGGCGGCGAGGTGAGGCAGTTCGAAGGTGGATTCGGTGTCGGGGTGCGTGCCTCTCGTGTGATAGACCCCGACATGAAGACTTATTTCCCTGGGGAGGAGATGCGCCTGCTCTACAGTCACCACGACCAAGTGACGGTATTGCCGCAAGATGCCGAGTTGTGTGCCACAAGCGATTTTTGCATGAATGAGTCCTTCAGGATAGGGCATCAGGTGATCACTTTTCAGGGTCATCCCGAGTTCACTGTGGCCTATAGCCGCCACCTGCTCACCAATTGCAGCGACGATGTTGACCCTGTTGTCAGGAGTGCCGCCTTGCACAGTCTTGACGGTATGCCGCCACAAGGGGACATTGCGGCCCGTTTTGCCCTGGATGTGTTGCTGAATCAATGATTGCGAGCCATTGATGGTGGGCACATGCTGTTTTTTTGCTACCTTTGCAGACAAGAATACAAAAACTGATAGAAATTATGTCAAGAACCGAACAAGAACTGGAAGGCGTGACGCTGCTGGGCAACCAGGGCACGCAATATGAGTTCGACTACCGTCCCGACGTGCTTGAGACCTTCGAGAACAAGCACCCCGAGAACGAATATGTGGTGACACTCGATTGTCCCGAGTTTACCTCGTTGTGCCCCAAGACGGGTCAACCCGACTTCGGCCACATCATCATCAATTACATCCCGCGCGTGCGCATGGTCGAGAGCAAGAGCCTGAAGCTTTACCTGTTCAGTTTCCGCAACCACGGCGACTTCCATGAGGATTGTGTGAACATCATCATGAAGGACCTGGTCAAGCTCATGGATCCCAAATATATTGAGGTCATCGGCCTGTTCAACCCGCGTGGCGGCATCAGCATCAAGCCGTTTGCCAACTATGGCGACAGCGAGCATCAGGACATGGTGAGGGCACGCCTCATCGCTAATTTCCACAACGACTGATATGGCTAAAGACGCGGTTATCATCACCTCGGGCGGCATGGACTCGACCACCATGCTCTATGAGTACAAGGACGAGATTGCTTTGGCCATCACCTTTGACTATGGCAGCACCCAGAACGGCCGTGAGCGCCGTTGCGCCATCATGCATTGCGAGCGCTTGGGCATTAAGCATCTGATCATTCCCCTGGACTTCATGCACAAGTACTTCAAGAGCGCCCTGCTCGAGAGTGCCGACGCCATCCCCGACGGCAACTACAACGACGAGAACATGAAATCCACCGTGGTGCCGTTCCGCAACGGTATCATGCTGGCCATTGCCTGCGGCATTGCCGAGAGCAACGGTCTCAAGCGCGTGATGATCGCCAACCATGCCGGCGACCACAGCATCTATCCCGACTGCCGCTCGCCTTTTATCGAAGCCATGAGCACCGCCATGATGACGGGCACCTATGAGGGTGTCAAGGTCTATGCCCCCTATACCGACTTGAGCAAGGCTGACATCGCGCGACATGGTGCTGCATTGGGACTGGACTACAGCGAGACCTATTCCTGCTACAAGGGTGGGGAGAAGCACTGCGGCACCTGCGGCACCTGTACCGAGCGCCGTCAGGCCCTGCGCGAAGCAGGCATCGATGATACCACCGAATATCTGGTGTAATTTTATTTTTGCGTATTTGTTAGGTGGTATTGAAAAAAGTACTACCTTTGCAGCCGCATTAAAGAAAAATTTCCATAAACAACAATAGAAAAAGAAGAAACTAAGTAATGAAAGCATTCGTTTTCCCTGGTCAGGGTGCACAGTTTGTGGGTATGGGCAAGGACCTGTATGACAACAATCCCCAGGCCAAAGAATTGTTTGAAAAAGCCAATGAGGTGCTGGGTTTCCGCATTACCGACCTCATGTTTGAAGGCACCGAGGATGACCTGAAGCAGACCAAGGTCACCCAGCCTGCCGTATTCCTGCACTCGGTAATTCTCGCGCTCACCATGGGCGAGGAGTTCAAGCCCGACATGGTTGCCGGTCACTCGCTGGGCGAGTTCTCGGCATTGGTGGCTGCTGGCGCACTGCCCTTCGAGCAGGGCTTGAAGCTGGTTGAGGCACGTGCCATGGCCATGCAGAAGGCTTGCGAGGCTGCACCCTCGACGATGGCTGCCATCATCGGCATGGACGACACACAGGTGGAGGAAATCTGTGCCACCATTGACGGCATCTGCGTGCCCGCCAACTATAACTGCCCCGGTCAGGTGGTCATCTCGG
>DAIREJ010000027.1:16549-19840 GCA_036795635.1 Sodaliphilus sp. | reverse complement strand
GAGAGTCTCAACATCATCACGCTCTATAGTATGGATGTCACCATTATTCAAGGTATATTCGGCCAATTCAGTTGCCTTCGCACCATTCAATTTATATCCACTATAATCGTAGGAGACAGTAAACTCGCTCTTCTTATGGTTCCATTTGCCATATACTGTACCATCACCTTGCCAAGATGTGAGAGTGGGAGTGACGTCAGCGCCTAACGTATAACCAGAGTCTTTGTGCTTGGTGATAATGTTGATGACGTAGGCCACATCTTCTCCATAACGTACACCAGGTTTGTCAATGAAGTCAATTTTGTTGATGAGTTTAGGATCAAGTGCCAACATTTCCTCTTTGCCGACGATGATACCATTGATCCTGAGTTGTACTTTGCCTCTACCGTCTATTGCAGTAATAGAATGTGCTGCACCATCAATACGTAGGTTAGGCAACGAGAGCTTCTGAAGAAGGCCATAACCATTGTTTGAGGCATTCTTCTGGGCAGCTGTAGGAAATATCGTCTGGCCGTCAGCCTTGTTGACGACCTTGGGTGCCTTGACGATGACTTCATCAAGAGTAACAGTCTTGTCTTCATTCTGCGCAACGGCTGATAATGAAGAAAGACAAAAGAGAACTAGAAAAAAAATTAATTGTTTCATCGCATCGAATTGTATTAATATTCGATGCAAAGGTATTAAGGAGTTAAAATAATGCCGAAGATATTACCTGACATGTTCCCGATATGTGCCTGACATTTGTCTGACATTGACATAACTATTTGATTTTCAGAATATAGCTTTTGCCTCTATCAGACTCGATTTTTAAGTTACTATTCGCTTCTAAGATGGGTTTTACTCGTTTGATAAGAGTGTAAAGCGTGTCGCTGGCATCGGGTTTCTTTGGCCACAGACGGTCACAGATTTCCTGCTTGGATAGTGAATGAGATTCTGTCATCATAAACATCTCCATAAGGGAATGCTGCATCGGCGTGAAATGAATAGGCTCACCCTTAGTCGTAATAAATGTGTCGTTGGCAAATACAATGCCACCATAGCTCAGTGCATTTGCAAACATCTCAGGCTTAAACCTGCGTGTATACCACAGGCTGAACATCATCCATAGAATACCGGCAAACAATAATCCCCCAGATGCCCGTTGGTCAGAAAGCTTCAGTATGGTCATAATGTCGCAATTAGCCTGCGCCACCATCTGCGTCTCCTGACGGCCAGCCCTTCTTACGGATGTCATGGCAATGCATGCGGTGTTTTTCAGTTCGGCTATGGTGAGATGACTTCGATAACAGCGGATAGTATCGGCGGTGATCATATCTGTCGGCATTTCGGCAAGAGTGAGCTTCAGTGCATTGTTAACATCTCGTGTTATCCCGTTTGCGGTATGTTTATAGCTGTTTATGCTTGAACATAACGCACAAAGCATTATGAAAACGAATATGACGAAAGGAAGTTTCTTCATCTGTCTGAATTCTTATTGGTATTCAAAATTTCAAATGTGTTTTAATTATGCAAAGGTAGAGGACTATTTTTTGATGCACCAAGTGTTTGCGAGGATGAGTAAAACAATCGTCATGACAAGGATTGTGATTATGGTGATTATGTGAGCCAATGCATTCTCACCTTTATCGATAAAGAACGGTAAGGGTAGTAACAGTGCGACAATGATGAGAAATCCACCAATGACAAGACGAAGCCGCTTAACATTGACTTTTTCCTTCTTTTCTTTACTTGATGTGTTATAGCCGGCAATGAGAAAATCGCCTTTCCCGATAAGGATTAGGATTGCTGATATCACGAAGATGATATCGATAATGATGATAGTGATAAAATGTTCCATACTTTTTCAGTATCAGATATAGTAAGATGACTTGGCCAAAATGTCCAACAAATACTCACAGACGGTTTCAGTCGGTGATGGGGAAGGCTGCTTTGTGCTTGTTGAGCGCCTTGAGCGCCTCTTGCAAGGTCTTGTCGATGCGGTTCACGATAGGGTAGAACGCCTGGTTGCCGAAGGCGTCGCGAGCAATCAAGGCCTTGAGCCTGGTGACAATCAGGTCACGCGACAGATTGATGTAGTACCAGCGAGGTGCCACACCGTTGGCTGCGGCATAATCAACAAAGTCCTTGATGAGCACTTCGTCACTGGGCGCCATGCGCAGGAACTGCTTGTAGTCCTCCATCTTGTTGAGCGAGGCGCGGTTGTTGTTGCAGTAGTTGAACGAGTAACGCTCCATCAGACCCGCGTTGAAGATTTCAATGTAGTAGTTGGTGATGCCGCTGGTGTCGCGGGGAACAAAGATATCGGGCACAATGCCGCCACCGCCATAGACGGTGCGACCGTTCAGCGTGTTGAATATCTGATTCTTGTCAATCTTCATGCTGTCGCGGCTGTAGAGCTCGCCATGAAGGTATCGTTCATACAGTTCCTCGTTGTAACTGTTCGCGCCGTCCTTGTAATCCTTCTGGATGCAGCGTCCGCTGGGGGTGTAATAGCGTGCTGTCGTCAAATGGATGGCACTGCTGTCGGGCAGGATGAATTCCTTTTGTACCAGACCCTTGCCGAATGAACGGCAGCCGACAATCAGTCCGCGGTCATTGTCTTGCATGGCGCCGGCGAAAATCTCGCTGGCGCTGGCACTGAATTCATCGATGAGCACAGCCAACTCGGCATCCTGGAAGGAGCCGTTGCCGTCACTCCACACCTCGCTGTCATCTCGTTTGTAGCGCCCCTTGGTGAAGACGATGGGCATATTCTCGGGGAGGAACTCGTTGGCCATGAGCACTGCCATCTCCATGAAGCCGCCACCGTTACCACGCAGGTCGATGATGTAACGTTTGGCTCCATCATCCTGCAGGCTTGCCATCGCCGTGATGAACTCGTCATAGGTGTGTCGACCGAACTGGTTGACCTTGACATAGCCCGTGTTCTTGTCGATCATGTAGTAGGCATCGATCGTGTTGACGGGAATGTCGCCACGCGTCACAGTGAACGTCAAGAGTTTGCTGGAGCTCTGACGCTTGATGCCCAATTTCACCTTAGTACCCTTGGGACCGCGCAGGCGTTTCATCACCATTCCGTTGGTGACGTTCTCGCCAGTGGCGACTGAATCGTCGATGGTGATGATGCGGTCGCCAGGCATAATGCCCACCTTCTCACTGGGACCGCCAGGGATGACTTCCACAACACCGATGGTGTCGTTCATCGACACCCGGCTCCACGACAATGTCAGCATCACCGCTGCCGGATGGCGCGACATGGACGGACTGCCCATCCAGATGGCTGAGTACAAC
>DAIREJ010000027.1:13384-16539 GCA_036795635.1 Sodaliphilus sp. | reverse complement strand
ACTTTCTCGCTGGGGCCACCAGGGATCACTTCCACAACGCCGATGGTGTCGTTGTCAAGCATGAACTGAATGCCGATGCCACTGAATGAACCATTCAAGTCATCGGTGGATGCTTTCAACTCGTCGGTGCTGAAGTAGCTGGTGTGTGGATCCAGCTTACGCAGAATCTCGGGAATACTCAGCTCGACAAGGTCATGAAAGTTGGTCGTGTCCACATAGTCTTGGGCAATGAGGTTGAGAATCGCATTGAGTTTGCGATCATTCTCGGCAACAGGCTTGTTGATGTTGAAGCGACTGCCGATGAATACACCCACTACCACCGCCAGGGCAATGGCGAGGGGTAACCAGATGGGTTGGCGTGTGGACTTATTCCTCATTTTTGATGTCCGATGACTTGTGGTTATTTCGATAATATCAGGCTTTTAGCTACTTCTTGATAATGGGTCTCACTATTGTCCACGGTGATTGTCACAGGGGTGAACTCTCCGTCGTGATCCCACAGGTGAATCACCTCGATGTTGGCACGGCACAGCAGGTCGACACCGTCGTGCATGCGGTAATACTCGCCGAACACGACGCGACGGATGCCCGCTTGGATGATGAGCTTGCTGCACTCCATGCATGGTGACGTGGTGATGTAAAGCGTCGCTCCTTCGCTGCTGTTGTTGCTGCGCCCCACCTTGGTGATGGCGTTGGCCTCGGCATGCAGCACATAGGGCTTGGTGTGGTCGGCATCCTCCTCGCACACGTTCTCAAACCCTGATGGCGTGCCGTTGTAGCCGTCGCTGATGATCATTTTGTCCTTGACCAGCAATGCCCCCACCTGACGGCGGCGGCAATAGGAATTCTCGGCCCAAATCTGCGTCATGCGCAGGTATCTGGAGTCAAGAAGCAACTGTTTTTTCTCGTGAGCGTCCATCAATTTGTGTTTTAATCTGCAAAGATACATCAATTCTTGGCATTTATATGCCAAGCGGCCGTTTTTTTTCTTTTGCGTCTCATTTTTCTGACGCAGGGTTGACCATGTGGTTTAGAATGAGGCCGAGAGACGGACGTTGAGTTGGCGGCGCGTCAAGTAATTAGGAACGGCATACTGCATGTTGTTCACGTCGGTCACCCAGTAGTAGCTGCTCACGTTAGAGATGTCCATGAGGTTGAAGCAGTCCAGACCCAGCCAGATTTCTTTGAAATGGCTTAACAGACCACTGTAGGGGCGGTTGTCCTTGCCGACGAGTTCATAACTCAGGCCGACATCGACGCGCTTGTAGGAGGGTTGGCGCACATAGGCGTCGGCGCGGGTCAGATGAGGTGCTGTGGTGGGTAAACCGTCACTCAGGATGCCTTTGAGACTGAACTTCAGTCGCGGGTAGTTGGGGAAATAGTCGGTAAAGAACAACGCGATGCTGTAGCGCTGGTCAGTGGGACGAGGCACCTTTACCCCGTTCAGGTCTTCCTGAGTCTTCATCAGTGAGAAGCTGAGCCATGAATCGGTTCCCTCAACAAATTGTCCGAACAGTTTCATGTCCACACCGGCAATGTAGCCCTTGGAGGAGTTGACACCGCTATAGACGAGTTTGAGGTTGTCGATTTCGTATGGAATCAAGTTCGTGAGGTTCTTGTAGTAGGCCTCGGCGGTGAACTTGAACGGGCGGTCAAGGGCGCGGAACGTGTAATCACTGCCCAAGATGACCTGGATGCTGCGTTGGGATTTGATGTCCTTGTTCAAGATGATGTTGCGGTTGTTCAGCGAGTCCATGACCTGCTGTCGATACTCCTTGTAGAAAGGTGCCTGATAATAGACGCCGCTCGAGAGCCTCAGCGACAGGTTGCCATTGCGTTCGGGGACGAAGCCCACGCTGGCACGCGGCGAGACAAGCGTTTCGCCATTGAAGTTCCAGTGAGACAGGCGTACACCTGCATTAATTGACCAATAGCCTGCGTTGGTGGTGAAACGCCAGGTATCCATGAGCCAGCCCGCAATGCGGGTGGTGTTGAGGTCGTTGCTTGAGGTCTCCGAGAAGATGACGTTGACCTGGTTGGGAATGTGGGGCAGCGAATAACCTGCACTGTCGCGCCACTGCCACTGCCGTGAGCGGTCATAGATGTCCTCCTTGCGCATCGACACACCGTAAGAGATGCTGTTGTGGTTGATGCCGATGTTGCCGCGCAATGTCAGATCCATTACGTTCATTTTCAAGCGAGTGCGCTCATGCTCGTGGTATTTGCCCACACCCAACTCCTGACCGGCTTGATCCAACCAATACTCACCGTGGATATCATAAGTAACCAACTCATCAGTGCGGTAGCCCGACGCTTGCAGGGTCAGATCAGTTCCTTTCTTGTTGAACGAATAGGTGATTGCTCCTGCACCGAAGTAGGTCTGGAATTTGTCTTTTTCATAGCCGTCGAAATAGACGGTGAACTGGCTGACGTCCTCGCTGGTACCGAAGCTCGTCTCGCGGTTCGTGGGCGTGAAACGGTAGTCGTTGATGCTCACGTTGCCCAGCAACGCAATGCGCAATTTCTCGGTGGGCTTGAAGACGAGACTTGTTTGATAGTCGAAATACTGCGGGTCATATTCTCCCTTGCTTTCCAGCGAACCCATCAGCGAGGAATTGCGTTTGTAACGCACACCGTGCATCTGTGAGTAATGATTGGAGCTGTGTCCAAGCATGAGGCTGCCGCCCTGCAGACTCGCGGCAAAAGCGCCCTCGAACGCTTCAGGCTCGCGATAGGTGATGTCAAGCACCGAGGACATTCGGTCTCCGTAGGCAGCACTGAAACCGCCCGTCGAAAAATCCACCTTGCGCACCATGTCGGGATTAATGATACTCATACCCTCCTGCTGACCGCTGCTGATGAGTTGCGGACGATAGACCTCAATACCGTTGATATACACGCTGTTCTCGTCATAGGAGCCGCCACGCACCATATACTGCGAACTCATCTCGTTTTTGCTGCTCACGCCAGCCATTGTCGTCAGGACGGCTTCAACACTGCCGCCCGAGGCGTCAGGAGTTCGCTTTAACATCTCCACATCGATGCCTTGCATACCTGTGGTCTGCTTTTTGTACTCGGTAATTTCCACTTCGCCCAACTCCAATGTCTTTTCATACAGTTTGGGATTGAGTGTCACAGTGCCCTCGGGCTTGATG
>DAIREJ010000027.1:2961-13374 GCA_036795635.1 Sodaliphilus sp. | reverse complement strand
CAAACAGGAAAACTCAACCATCAGCGTGTCTGCTTTTGGGACGGTCATCTCATAATCGCCCTTGGTGTCGGTGTTTGTGCCGACAGCGGTGCCCAATAGGCGTACCGTGGCAAATTCTATAGGTTCACCGGCTGCATCAACGACTTTGCCTGTGATTTTAACTTGGGAAAAAGCGACAATGGCACACATGAGGCATGCCATCAGTATCAATATGCGTGAACGAAACTTCATTGACTTTCTGTGTTATACACTATCATAACGCAAAAAATGGGTCTCTATTATTTCAAGACCCAAGAAAAGCAATGATGATTCAGCCATCGCTGACCTCAGTCTGGGATGGTTATCTTCCCTTTCAAGCGGATGTCGGTGCTGGAAGAGCCGATGAGTGCATCGTAGGTGCCAGGCTCAACACTCCATTTCATATCTGCGTCAACGATGGCAAAGTCATTGTGGTCGAGGTGGAAGGTCACGGTGTGTGATTCACCAGGCACAAGTGTAATGCGCTCAAATGCCTTTAACTGCAGCTCTGGTTGAACGACCGAAGCATAACGGTTCCGCAAGTAAAGTTGCACCACCTCGTCACCCTTTTTGTTGCCAGTGTTGGTAACTGTAAATGTGATATCCTTACCGATATTCAGGTCGCTGTATTCAAATGTTGTGTAGCTTAAGCCGTAGCCAAAAGGGTAGAGCGGCTGGGCGCTCATCTCCACATAGTCGTGAGCCGTTGACGCTGGCTTGTTGTAATAGACGGGCAACTGGCCCACATGGCGCGGCACACTGATGGGCAACCTGCCTGCAGGGTTATAATCGCCAAACAGCACATCGGCGATGGCGTTACCGCCTTGTTCGCCAGGATAGTAGGCGGTAAGCAGGGCATTAGCGTTCTTGTCGGCCCAGTTCTTGTTGAGAGGCCGTCCCTCGATATAGACCACTACCAGCGGTTTTCCGGTCTTTTTCAAGGCTTCGAGGAGTTCCATTTGTCGCCCGAGCAGGTCGAGTGTGGCGCGGTCAAAGCCTTCGCCGCACTCCATATCGTTGATGAACTGCTGTTCGCTGCTGGCTGCACCCGTGTCCTCGTAAGAAGTCTTGAAGTCTCTCGCTGACGAGCCGCCCACCACAGCAATCATCACATCAGCCTGACGGGCGGCCTCGACTGCTGTGGGAATGTCGCAGTCATTGGAGTCACGCACCGCGCAGCCCTTGGCATAGATG
Organism: Sodaliphilus sp.; assembly: GCA_036795635.1. Taxonomy (GTDB): domain Bacteria; phylum Bacteroidota; class Bacteroidia; order Bacteroidales; family Muribaculaceae; genus Sodaliphilus. Next base: position 12,162 of record DAIREJ010000027.1, on the reverse strand, counting down.
CAGTGGGACTCGCCCAAAATGCCCTTAATACCGTCAAGTACAGTAACCACCTTGCCGTCGGCCTGCGGGGCGGTATAGTCGCCCAGCATATTATAGACGTTATCGGCATTGGGACCTACCACAGCAACCTTCACGTTCTTGCTCAATGGCAGGATGCCGTCGTTCTTGAGCAGGGTGATAGACTCCCGTGCAACTTGTCGTGCCGTAGCCACAGCATCCTTGTTATGTACTTCTTTGTTTGCCTTTTTAGCGTCAACGAATGGATTATCGAAAAGTCCCATCTCAAATTTCAATCGCAAAACGCGCTTGGCTGCCGTGTTGATGGCTTCTTCATTCACTTTTCCTTGTTTTGCGGCTTTAATGAGTTGGGTAAAGCAGTTGCCGCCTAAATCTACATCAACACCTGCCAACAACGACTGAATGGCAGCATCTTGTCCCGATACTGCCGTGTGATGCGTGCCTTTTAATCCGTCAATGCTGAAAAGGTCGCTAACGACAAAGCCATTGAAGCCCCATCTACCACGCAGCACGTCGGTGAGCAGTTCGCGGTTGGATGTGCATGGCACACCATCCAGCGAGTTATAGGACGTCATTATCGACAAGGCACCTGCATCAATCGCCTGCTTGAACGGCGGAAGGAAAACCTGTTTCAATTCTCTAGGTCCAACGACGGAACGAGCTCCGTTCTGCCCGCCCTCACTGACACCGTAGGCGATAAAGTGCTTCAATGTAGCGATGGTCGAGTAGGGGAGTGTCAAGTCACCCCCTCCAAGACCCTTGACCATTGCAGCACCCATCTCGCCGCTCAAATACGGGTCTTCGCCCATCGTTTCCTCAACGCGTGACCAGCGGGGTTCCCGCGCCAAGTCAAGCACGGGCCCGTAGCTGATATGGCCGCCTTGCAGCCTGATTTCCTTACCGATGACAGCGCCCACCTGATACATTAACTCTGGATTCCAAGTCGCCGCCATACCCAATCCTGTCGGGAAAACCGTTGTCCCGATGGCCATGTGGCCGTGGGGCGCTTCTTCGGCCAGGAAGATGGGAATACCTAACCGCGAGTGGTCGATAGCATAATGCTGCATGGCGTTCGCCGCTTCGGCTGCCAATGCTGGATTCAGACCGTTGTCGAGCGTCTTTCTAGTCCATGGGTCGGCACGGAACACAGCCCAATACATGCCCACGTGCAGACTGTCCACCTCGAGTCTGAACTTATCACCGACACCCACTTTCTTGCCGTTGATTTGGTAGGAATCCCACCCCATAAGGCAAACAAGCTGCCCGATTTTTTCCTCAAGGGTCATCCGCGACAGCAGGTCCTCGACACGCTGGTCAATGGTCAGCGTGGCGTCACGATAAGGAAACTTGCTGTTTGCCGCATGGATGCTCATGGCGAGCAATGCTATGGCGATGATTACAAGATGTCGTATCTTCATTTTCTAATTCCTTATCTAAAAATTCATGCCAGTAATCTCGATGACTGGCTTCGTGCCGCGCGAGTCCCCGGTTTTCCATTTAATGTCGATGGTGCGACTCTCGCCGGGCATTAGATGGAAGTAGTTGTCACTGTAGAAGACAGGCAATATCTGTTCACCGTCGCTGCCCTTGAGGTTCAAGCGCAACATCACAGCAGGAACATCGCCTATATTGGTTACGGTTATTCTATTCCGATTAATTAGTGCACTCACTTGGGTGCGACGCATATCGTGTAACTGCCTGCGATCGGTTCCTATAGTGCTCTGCACATAGTCGTTGAGCGACATTTGTTTTCCGCTTATGTCAGTCAGCGTCAGGCGCAGGAAATACACACCCTCAAAATGGTGTGGTTCCTCAACGGTCATGGCGTCAAGATAATGGTCCTCCTGCAGATCGTAAGGCATTTCCCTGCTCCATATTAGGTTGCCGTTGATGTCATAGACAGTCGCCGTGACGATTCCAGTCTGATGGCCAGCACTATGGTTGATGACTTCAACCTGTCTGGTAATGGGATTCCATTGCACATGCAAAGGTTCGCAGGCGTGTTTTACACCGAAGTAGGCAGCTGTGGGCTCCAGGTAGTAGTCGTAGGTCTGCCACACCATCGACGGCCAGCAGGGATGGCTCATCCAGATGAGCAGGCCCATGGCGTTTTTGTTGCCTCCCTCATACATGGCGCGATAGCCCTCATAGTTAATCCATTGCGCCCACTCGCAGAACTCTTCGACGGAGGCTGGCTCGCCGAAGTTGTCGGCGATGAGTTGATTGAATGAGGCACCACGTTGAGCGCCCTCCATGGTATAGTCGTGACGTCCCCAATACAGATTCTGTGGCCACAGGTGCTCGGCTTTGAGCGTGCGGCTCAGACCCTCAAAAGTCATCACGTTGGGCATACCGCGTTCGGTGTGCAGTTTGCCTGTCTGTTTCTCGAAATACTCCTTTGGACTTAAAGCGTTATATGGTCCGTGGCCGCTCACACCATCATCCGCTGAGCTGGAGATATAGTCCAATCCGGGATGCAGCGTGGCGACGGCTTCGCGTAGTCCGTCGTCAAGCGTTTTTGGGGGATAACCCTCATTGCGACCGCAGTAGATGCCGATGCAGGGGTGATTACGTATTTTCTTGACGAAGTCCATAGCATTGTCCATAAACATCGCCTCATCGTTGGGGTCAGGGCCGTCTGCGGGGTTGGCCAGCCAAAAGTCCTGCCATACCATGAGCCCATAACGGTCACAGGCCTCATAGAACTCCTTGTCGCCGGTCATGCCCACCCAGTTGCGAATCATGTTATAGTTCATCTCGCGGTGGTGGCGCACGGCGGCGTCATATTCGCGTCCGCGATAGTTCAGGTTATTCTCGCTGAAGGCCCAGTTACCGCCCTTGGGCACCAGACGACGATTATTGATATAAATGCGAAGCCGAGTGTCTTTTTCAGTCGTTTTCACCTCGCGGATGCCTGCTTTGTAGTTGATCACGTCGCTTTGGACTCCGTCAACGACAAACGAAAACTGAGCATCATACAGGTAAGGTTCACCGTATCCGTTGGGCCACCACAGTCGCATGCGTTGCTCTTTGAGTTGAGGAAAGTCAATGGGATAGAAGGCTTTCTCAATGGTCTTGCCAGCGGGAAGAGTCACCTCTTTTTCAAAACGGATGTCGCCAATCTGCCCGCGCAGTGTTCCCGTAACAGGCTGCTTGCTGTGGTTGGTTAGCACTACGGCAGGCGTCATCGTGGCGAGGGTATCGTTATCACCGATTCTGGTGGTCACCACAGGGTCGCTCAGTGTCACATCGCCTGTGGCCGTGAGATACACGTCGTCCCAAATGCCGATGTCTCGTCCACGGATGGTCGAAATCCAGTCCCAACCGATGGTGGCATGGAATGTCGGGTTATCGGCGCCGAGGATGCCGCCGTTAAAGTCGGTGTTCTTTTCGGTCTTGACTTTAACACCGCCGGGATTAGCATTGGCAATTATCTTGATTTCCAGTTTGTTCTTTTTGTTTTTTAAATACTGGGTGATATCAAATTTTCCTCGCTTGAAAGCACCCTCGATGCGTCCCAGTAAGTTGCCGTTAAGCGTTACCTCGGCCTTCCAGTTGATGCCGTCAAGATTGAGGAACACCCGTTTGCCCTGCATCTCTTGGGGTAAGTCAAACGACCGCCTGTAGATGAAATCGCCGTCAAAAAACGACTCCGATGCCAGCATCAGGTTATCATCGTGGTTCATATCGGGCAAGGCTCCTGCGTTGACATAACTTGACAGAACTGTAGCGGGAACCGTTGCCTTGAGTGCGGGGCTAGTCGAATGCGAAGCCCGCTGTAAACTCCAGTCACCTCCGTTGAGCAGCCATTTGTCGTCCTGCCAACCTCCATCGGCATGAGGTTGTAATGTCAGTCCGCCGTTGCCATAAACCTGAATTTCGCTCATGGCATAAGGTTCCTTCTTGCCGAACATATTGATGCGGACATAACGTGCCGTCATGGGGGAAAAGTTGATGACTTCAGTATAACCGCCAGACCATGAGCGGGAAATAAGGCCTGTTGCTGATCCATAGAGTTTGGTTTCTTCAATATGATTGAGGTTCGCTGTCTCTGAGTCAAACTGAAGTGAGTAACCGTCAACCTGCGTGGCAATCGTTTCCCAGTTGTTGCCGTCAAGGCTGAGTTGAATGGTGCAAGGTGGTGCAGACTCAATCCATTGTAACAATAGTTTGTCGATAGTTGCAGCAGTACCCAAATCGACCGAGACCCACTCGTTCTCTGACTCCAAACTGCGCCATGCGCTAGTGAAATTGGTCGCGGGCAGGATGTCGGTCGCAGGTTTGCTGTTTTTGCGCATCTTCAACTCGGTGATGGTCCAATGTGCGGCTCCTGGCATGAACATCTCCAGACGAATGTGTGAGACTGGCTTCCCGTTCAGGTGGAATGTGTGCTTGATGTTGCGTGTGGGCAGCAAGTCGTCGTCTGAACTCTTGTTGGGGTCGCTGTGTACACGTTGCCATGATGGTTCGCCGGGCAATGAATCGCCTTGCCATCGGTCGGCTAATGTCCAATAATTGCCGTTCTCGGATGTGAGCAATTGCAACCTGAAGCCTTCTTGGGCATCCTCGTGATAAGCCATGCTGCACACCATCTCTATCTCATCGATATTAATGTTCATGCCATTCCAATCATACTGCAACCAGGTCTCGTCACCCATCAGGATGTTACAAGTCCATTCATTACCGTCGATGGCGGCCTCACGTTTGTGAGGGGGCAGTGCACCTTCGGGTGTGGAGACGTTCAGCCATGCTGGTTGCTTTTTGTCAATGATGCCGTCGGTGAGCAGTTGTGCTGTCAGGTTATAGTCCCATGACGAGGATTGTTGCACCGGTCGGAACAATGCCAGGTTGCGGTAACTGTTGTCTGGAATCAATGTGGGACCATAGTATTCGTCGGGATTGCCGGGATATTGACCGATAGCGCGATTAAATGTCTGGCCTTGTGAAGCAATGCCTAGTAATGCTATGGCTAAGGATAAAACTATATGTTTCATGACGATTGGATTATAATCGGCAAATGTAGTCATATTTGCTTAAAAAAGAAAAGAAAAACTGCTGGTTTTAAGAAAAAGCAGTACCTTTAGGGTCAAATTTCACTCTGATACTCTATGACGCTCAATCTTGACGCCCTCAATACTGCCATTACGTCGGTCAATGATGCTCTGTGGACTTATCTGCTGATAGGTGCCCTCATTATCTGTGGACTTTATTTCACAGTACGTACCCGTTTCGTGCAATTCGCGATGTTGGGAGACATGTTTCGTCAACTCTTCGACACTTCTCCGGCCTGTGGAGGCCGTAAACACATATCGTCTTTCCAGGCTTTTGCCGTATCGGTGGCGACACGCGTGGGAACGGGCAACCTTGCGGGTGTGGCGACGGCGATTGCCGTGGGTGGCCCGGGAGCGGTGTTCTGGATGTGGGTAATCGCTCTAATCGGCTCAGCGACAGCCTTTGTCGAGGCAACATTAGCACAACTCTACAAGCGTCCCGACAGTGAATCCTTCATCGGTGGTCCCGCCTATTATATCAGCAAAGGCATGAAAAATAAGTGGATGGCGGCTCTCTTTGCCGTGCTCCTCACGCTTACCTTCGGCTTGTCCTATAACTCCATCCAGAGCAACACCATCTGTGGCGCTTTGAATCAGGCCTTCGGGTTCAACCAAACAATTGTCGGCATCATCCTTTCGGCATTCGCACTGTTCATCGCTTTCGGCGGCATCCAGCGCATAGCGCACGTAAGCAGCATTCTCGTGCCTGTTATGGCCATTGGCTACTTTATTCTGGCCTTGGTGGTTGTTATCATGAACTATGACCTCGTGCCCCACGTGATAAAACTTATCTTTGTGAATGCTTTCGGTTTTGAACAGGTTGCTGGAGGCGGCTTGGGCATGACCATCATGATTGGCATCAGGCGAGGTCTGTTCAGCAACGAGGCTGGCGAGGGCAGTGCGCCTAATGTGGCAGCAACGGCCCATGTGTCCCATCCTGTTAAGCAAGGTCTCATTCAGGCCTTGGGTGTCTTTACCGATACTTTGCTCGTGTGTAGTTGTACGGCGTTTCTGGTACTTATCAGCGGTTTGTATAATACCGAAGGGGTTCAAGGCATCCAGCTCACGCAGGCTTCGATGGAGAGCCAGGTGGGCAGTTGGGGCACCATCTTTGTGGCCATCGCGATTATCTTGTTTGCCTTCAGCAGCATTATCGGCAATTATTACTATGGTGAGGCCAACATCCGCTTTCTGACTGACAAAAAATGGGTGCTGCAGGTCTTCCGCATCCTTTCGGGTGGCGCGTTCGTCTTTTTCGGTGCGGTCGCTAGCTTTGAGTTCGTTTGGAATCTAGGTGATCTGTTCATGGCGTTGTTGACGTTGTGCAACCTCATCGCATTGGTGTTTCTGTGTAAGTATGTGTTCAAATTGCTTGACAATTACCGCGACCAAAAGCGCCGAGGTGTGAAGGATCCCGTGTTCCATCGAAGCGATCTTCCTGAAGTCGCCGATGATCTCGTCGCTTGGGACTAGAAACTAAGAACAATGAAAGGTTTAGTCATTAAAAATACAGGTAGTTGGGTTACCGTCCGTCTTGATGACGGCGAAACTGTGAACTGCAAGATGCGCGGCGTGCTGAGGCTCAAGGGCATGCGCTGCACCAACCCTGTTGCTGTGGGTGATGTCGTGCAAGTTGAAAACAAGGGTGGAGACGCACCTGTGGTAGGCGCCATTGAACCTCGCAAGAACTATATCATCCGTCGGGCGAGCAACTTGTCCAAGGAGTTCCAGATTATTGCTGCCAACCTAGACCAGGCCGTCATGGTGGCTACCATTGTCCACCCTGAGACGAGTACCACATTCATCGACCGTTTCCTTGCGACAGCCGAGGCCTATCAAGTGCCCGCTGTCCTTGCTTTCAACAAGATAGACTTGCTGGTGACCGAAGAATCTCGTCAATATCTCGACGAGTTGAAAGAGATGTATGAGTCCATTGGTTATCCTGTAGTCACAATGTCGGCAGCAACTGGCGAGGGGGCTGACAAACTGCGTGAGGTGTTGAAAGGCAAGATGTCGCTTCTCTCGGGCAACAGCGGCGTGGGCAAGTCTTCCATCATTAACCTGCTCGTCCCCGATGCCCATGTCCGGGTGGGTGATGTTAGCCAGGTCCATCACAAGGGTATGCACACAACAACTTTCAGCGAACTCTTGGATTTGCCTGATGGAGGATCCATTATTGACACTCCGGGCGTTAAAGCATTTGGCACGATTGACTTCGAGAAAGCACAGGTCGCCCACTATTTTCCCGAAATCTTCATGATTTCGGATAATTGCCGTTTCAACAACTGCACCCACACCCACGAACCCGGTTGTGCTGTCCTTGATGCCGTTGAGCGGGGCGAAATCGCTCCTTCACGCTTTGCAAGCTATTTGAGCATCATCGACGAGGATCCCACGAACAAATATCGCAAGCCATTCTGATTCTACCCACTTTTTTACGATGATAATATATGAGAATTGATGCATTTGTTAACTGTTAAGGCTATTTGCATTTGTGAATTTTTTATTTTGCTGAATTACAGATAATTGACTTGCTCTATTTAGGAATGGAAACCAAACTTTACACTTTTTAGCAGTCTAAATGCCCCTTTTTATAAAATAAATGAGTAATTTTGGCCGTTCTTAATTCAGTTTTACTAAGAAAATTACCATAAATGAGTATAAATAAAATATGTACCGCTATTGCGGTGATGACCCTTTTTGCGCTTGGTATGACTGCACAGAATCTGCAGTCTGCCTCCAATTTCAGCAAGATGCATAGCGATCTGCTTGCCAAGCAGAATCGCGTTAAAGATCAGATACGTGTACAGGAAGCCCAGAATTATGCCGCTGACCTCTATGAGGAGTGTGAGCCTGAGCCTGATATTTACACCGAGGGATGGGAAAGCAACCTGGTTAACTGCTACAAGGATGCCAATGTTCCCAATACCAAGGTGCTTGACGTGCGTCACTACGTGATGCCTGTCAAGGGCAATTATGTTACTTCTCAATATGGCTGGCGTCCCAAGTTCGGCCGCACCCACAAGGGTATTGACCTTCGTGCTGCCATTGGAGACACGGTCTATTCGGCTTTCTCGGGCCGTGTGCGCTTGACGCGCTTTGAGCGTGGGGGTTATGGCTTCTACGTCATCGTTCGTCATGACAACGGTTTGGAGACTGTCTATGGTCACCTGTCCCGCTTCTTGGTAAAGCCTGACCAGTATGTAAAGGCCGGTCAGCCCATCGCCTTGAGTGGTAACACGGGCCGCAGCACAGGACCACACCTGCATTTTGAGACTCGTTTCATGGGTTATGCCATCAATCCCGAAGCCATTTTTGACTTCGCCAACCGCTGCACCCACACTGATCATTACACGTTCTCGAAGGCTACCTACACACAGTCGCGTGACTATTCTCCCGGCAAGCGTTATTCGGCTGCAAAAAAGAGCACCACATCGCGTGAGGAGAAGGATGCCACCGCTTCCAAAGGTAAAAACAACGTGAAGAATGAACAGAAAAAGGAGCAGGCTAGTGCAAGGCCTTCCTCCTCCAAAAAGAGCCGCGAAGAGAGCCGTTCAACCCACAAGGTGACCGAGGGTGAGAACTTGACCAAGATTGCCGCTAAGAACGGTCTTACGGTCGCTCAACTCAAGAAGCTGAACGGATTGACAAGCGATGATGTGAAGGTGGGTAAAGTTTTGCGTGTGAAATAAACAGACAAACGATAAAAGAAAAGAGACCAGAACTGTTTGCTCTGGTCTCTTTTCTTTTATCATCTATTGACTCTTGTCAGGTATTGATACACGGCAGTGAACTGTCGTCTGAAACGGTCTTGGAATTTGTCCAGTTTGCGGTCAAAATCAAACTCATCGGTCTGAACCGACATTTTGGTGACACGGTTGCGGGTGATGCGCTGAATGTCATGTTCTCTTAATTCGTAATGGCAAGTCACATAGTAGATGTTCTCGTTCTTGAAATGGCGCTTGAGGATGTCTGAACGGGTGACATCGCGGTCGGTTGTGAGGATGATTCGGTTGCCGCCACGCAGAACAAGCGTGAGACTGTCGCCGCGAGAAACCGAAAGCAGCCCTTCATCGTAGGTGACCTGCAGCGAGAACATCATCAGTCCGCTGGCTGAACTCATCTTAAACAA
>DAIREJ010000027.1:0-2951 GCA_036795635.1 Sodaliphilus sp. | reverse complement strand
GATGGCTTCCACAGCGAAGTGGGCGGTGTGGAAAAAGTCATTATACAGTACTTCCTGGGCAGAGCACACATAGCGGGTGCCGTCCTCAAGATAGTAATCAACGCTCACTTGTGCAGTAGTGGGAATGGTACAAGTGATTGTTAAGGTCCAAAAGATGGCAAAGGCTTTAAGGGCAAGCATGCCCCTAAAGCCTTGAACTGTTTTGCAGATGATAGGCAATCTATTCTCCACCTTTCAAAACAATGTTATTCAACGCATTGATGTCTGTGATGTTAACCTCGCCGTCACGGTTGATGTCGCATGCGATTACCGTGTTGTGGTTGGTAATCTGTCCCAGGATAACGGCGATGATAGTGTTGACATCGGCAATGTTGACCTCACCGTCACGGTTCACGTCGCCTAGAGGCCAATTCAAGTGAACGTCCATACGGTTGCTCCACGGTGATATTGTGCCGTCGACATAGGTCGCCTGAAGACGCAGGGCATAGTCGCCGGGGGTGATTTGATTTACACGGTAGGAGTTTCCGGTGATGTTGTCGAAGTAAGATGCCTTGCTGAAATCAATGGGAGTGCAATCATCGCCCGCAAGCACTTCCATGTCATAGATGAGAATGCGGTGACCATTGATGCGGTTTCCGATCTTGATGGTTGCATTTTCGCTGGCTCTGCAGGGCAGGATGACACTGAATTGTTTTGTTTCAGCACCTGCAACAACAGTGGTGTCAGCGTCTCCGCAACTGATTCTAATCAGGGATTCTCCACTGGCTCCTGCGTTTTTGGCGGTAAACTTTACAGTAACCAGTTCATTATTGTCACGCATGTCAATCGCGGGAGTCTGTAACCATCCCTTGGTTGACGAACTGCCTATCCTCAGGTAGCCGTCTCCAGTGTAAACCTTGTTGCCCGTCCATCCGGGAGTGCTTGTCAATTCGTCAAGTTTGGAGGAAATATCAGACGAACTGATCACCGAAATTGTCTTGAAATCCTCGGTGAGTTTGGATTCTGAGTAGGGCACAGGTGCCATCTCCAAGCGATAGTGACTCACGTTCTTTGCAGGAGTTTCGTCACTCCACTGCACGTTGAACGAGTGCGAGGACTCGTCATTGGCATCAATCAGACGAGGCTCATAGGTCTCAAGTACTGCGGTGCCATAGAGGGTAATAACCACGTCATCGGCTCCTGCGCTGCTCAGTGTCACAGTGGCGGTGTGGGTTCCAGAGAAACCTGGATTATAGGTCACATTCACCTTTTTACCATTGTTCAGTTCATTGAGGTTGATGTGGTTGACATCCAAGTGGAATGCACCGCTGTTGTCGTTGAGCGTGACGGTCACACCACTGGTCAGCAGGGAACCTTTCACGGTAAATGATTTGTGGGTCTGCTTCTCGGCGATGCCTGTCATGGTGACCCTGCGAGACCTCACCTTGATGGTGGGAACGGTAACAGGAGGAATAAGGCCGATGATCATCAGTTGTCCGTGACGGTAATTTGCGCCACCGCCTCTGAATGCGTTCAGAGCGCAATAGCCGTTGGCCGAGCCACTCCAACCCCAGTTGATATGATACATATCCCTGGCCGCATCATAGCCGTCAACATTGAAAGCATGACCGCTCGAGGCACTGAAACCGCAATATTCCAACGGATGTCCCATCATCAATTCGTCTTGAATCATGAGGGCCCATTCGTCATCGTCATAGTTATCTTTGTAAACCATCGTAGCATCGCTGTCAAAACCGAGCGTCGTGATGGCACGATCGATATCCCATGCCGACACTCCGCTCGCACTGGGCGTGTAGTCCATGTGCTCTGCCTGCCCTACGTAACGCATCAACTTGGCAACGGCGTCAGCCTGAGCTTGGTTGTAATTGCCCCAGTAATGATCTCGCATGTTGTTGTAGTCAATGGTGGTGGGAGGCAAAGCATCAAGATACATGTGAAGTGAACTTGTGGTATAAGCTCCTATTGATCTTGTAATCTCTTGAGGGTACTTCCAGAAGTAGCAAATCATAGATAAAGAAGTTGCCGCACAGCCGGTTAGACAGTATTGGTCATTGCTCACGGGGCACTGGTAATAATAGGGTGCTGCCTGATCCCACATGGCGGTGAGCAACGGCTCCACGTTAGTAGCGCCGGCACTACAGGCAGGAGCCCTAAGGCTGTGTGTTTCGGGCATCACCTCGGGATGTGCCTGCAGGTATTCTAAGTCTTGCCTGTAGCAGTTCAGCCAATAACGCATCCCCTCGGGGATATTGTTCATGTCGATTGGACTGTCACCATAGGCGAGCACCTCATGGGCACGGTCATCTCCCGAGATGATAATGTAACTGTCTTCGCTATTGAAAATGTAGTAGAGGGCCTTGCTCGCATCATGCTGGTATTTCTCGGTGTGCACCAGATAGATGTTGTTGCCTTTGGCGGGCGCACGGTGGCTACCTTGTCCGACCAGGGATGTGGCGAACTGTTGAGCCTTGGCCATAGCGGTTGACTCATCGACTTGGACGCTTGATCCATGCAGTGCTACAAGTGTCAGTGCGATAAGAAATAGTAATCTCTTCATTGTTGTGATAAACTTGAATCTTGTTTATGATTTAATATCATTAATTCAATGATAAATAATTGACAGTAAATAGGTTAGTCAAAGAGGCCCTCAACGGCTTCGTCTTGGCCACCGCCACCGCCGCCGCCATCGCCGGTATCACCGCCGCCACCGCCGTGCCAGCTTCCGCCGCCACCGCCGTAGTAGCCGCCCAGTTCGTCGCCACAAGGATTAAATCCGTTGGGGAATTCGAATTTGGTGCTTTGCTTGTAAGGCAATGCTTTGTCATCATAGATCCACTTCATGAAGTAACCCAGGATGGGAAGCGCGGCTTCGGCACCTTGGCCCATCGCCATGCTGTTGAAGTGGATATAGCGTTCCTCACCACCTACCCACACGCCGGTCACCAGTTCGG
>DAIREJ010000026.1:0-20452 GCA_036795635.1 Sodaliphilus sp. | reverse complement strand
AGGATTCTGGGTTCCAGGATAAGGACAAAATGCCCACTATCATCAAGGTGATGGGTGTTGGTGGCGGTGGTAACAATGCCATCAATCACATGTATTTGCAGAATATCGAGGGCGTCTCGTTTGTCGTCCTCAACACCGACCGTCAGCAGCTCAACGAGTCGCCGGTGCCCAATCGCGTGCTGCTGGGCCCGAACACGACTCATGGCTTGGGTGCAGGTAATGTGCCCGAGGTCGCACGTCGTGCCGCTGAGGAGAGCGAGGCCGAGATTGCTGCCCTCTTTGACGATGACACCAAGATGGTGTTTATCACCGCTGGTATGGGTGGTGGCACTGGTACGGGTGCTGCTCCCGTTGTTGCACGCATTGCCCAAACTAAAGGCGTGCTCACCATCGGTATTGTGACCATCCCCTTCCTGTTCGAGGGGCCGAGGAAGATTCTCAAGGCGCTTGCCGGCGCCGACGAGATGGGCAAGTATGTTGATGCCCTGCTCATCATCAACAATCAGCGTTTGACCGAGATTTATAAGGATCTCGACTTCACCAACGCTTTCGGCAAGGCTGATGACACGCTGACGATTGCTGCCCGTAGCATCAGTGACTTGATTACGGTCAAGGGAAAAATCAATCTGGATTTCAACGATGTGAACACGACCTTGCGTGACGGTGGCGCCGCCATCATCAGTTCGGGCTATGGTACGGGAGAACGTCGTGTGACCAAGGCTATCGAGGACGCCCTGGAATCACCGCTGCTCAAGAACCGTGATGTCTTTGGTTCGCAGAGGATTCTGATGAACTTCTACTACAATCCCAATAGCGATGCTCCGCTGTTGATGGAGGAGATGAACGAGATTCAGGAGTTCATGGCCAACTTCGATCAGGAGGTTGACGTGATTTGGGGTATGGCATTCGATAACAAGTTGGAAGACCAGATCAAGGTGACTGTGTTGGCTTCGGGTTTCAACGTGTCGCTTGACAAGGAATCGCCTGTTCCCACATTCCAGACGACAACAAGGCGCGAGACTGTGGCTGCCGAGCCCAAGATGACCGATGCACAGCGCCTGAAGGATGAGTATGGCGATAAGGCGATTACCGACATGACCCTCAGGCAGCTCAGTGCTCGTTACATCGTGCTCACGCCCGAGGAGATGGACGATGATGATGTCATCGACCTGATCGAGAAGACGCCCACATTTGGCCGCAAGCAGGACTTCCGCAATCAAATCAAGGAACGCCAGCAGTCTGCCTCCCATGATAAGCCCGTCGAGGTGCCCAAGCCTGCGAACAAGCGTCCCAGCGGTGACTCGCAGACGATTGACTTTGGTGAATAAAACCAGAAATACGAATAACTGATAACGAAAAATGCTGACATTACAACTCATTAACCAGGACCCCGAGGATGTGATTCGCCGTCTTGCGGTCAAGCAGTTTGACGCTCGCGAGCCCATCATGCGCATCGTGGAACTGGACAAGCAGCGCCGTGCCTTGCAGAAGCAGCGCGATGACAACGCGTCGGTGCTCAATAAGATGGCCGCTCAAATCGGTGCACTCATGAAGCAGGGTAACCGTGACGAGGCCGAAACCGTGAAAGCCCAGGTGGCTGACCTGAAAACCACCAACAAGGAAATTGACGATAAACTCACCGCCGCCGAGCAGGAGATTACCGAGGTCCTGCTCAACATCCCCAACGTGCCCTACAGCGGAGTGCCCGAGGGCCGCACCGCCGAGGACAACGTGGTCGAGAAAACGGGCGGCAAGATGCCCGAGCTGGGTGAGAATGCACTCCCGCACTGGGATTTGGCCAAGAAATACAACCTCATTGACTTTGACTTGGGTGTGAAAATCACGGGTGCAGGCTTCCCTGTCTATATCGGCAAGGGAGCACGTCTGCAGCGCGCATTGATCCAGTTCTTCCTGGATGAGGCTGGCAAGGCGGGTTACACCGAGATTGAGCCCCCTTTGGTCGTGAACGAGGCTTCGGGTCTGGGAACGGGACAGCTGCCCGACAAGGAAGGCCAGATGTACCACTGCCAGGTGGACAACTTCTACCTCATTCCCACTGCCGAGGTGCCCGTCACCAACCTGTACCGTGATGTCATCATTCCGCAGGACGAACTGCCCAAGAAGAACTGTGCTTACTCGGCTTGCTTCCGTCGCGAGGCTGGCTCTTATGGTAAAGACGTTCGCGGCTTGAACCGTCTGCACCAGTTCGACAAGGTGGAAATCGTGCGCATCGAGAAGCCCGAGAATTCCTATGCCGCGCTCGAGGAGATGAAAGACCATGTGCAGGGTCTGCTCGAGAAACTGGAATTGCCCTGGCACATCCTGCGCCTGTGTGGCGGTGACATGAGTTTCACCAGCGCCATCACCTTTGACTTCGAGGTATGGTCCGGTGCTCAGCAGCGCTGGCTCGAGGTGAGCAGCGTCTCCAACTTCGAGACCTATCAGGCCAACCGCCTCAAGTGCCGCTACCGTGGTGATGACAAGAAGACGCACCTGTGCCACACCCTCAATGGCTCGGCACTGGCGTTACCCCGCATCGTGGCCGCACTGCTCGAGAACAACCAGACGCCCGAGGGCATCCGCATCCCTGCGGCGCTGCAGCGTTACACAGGTTTCGACATCATCGACTAATCACCCAAACTAACTACGAATTATGCCAATCAGTTTAATTGGCGTAATTCGTAGTTGAAAAAAAGATGAAACGGAAGGCGTGGCTTGATAACCTCAAGATGTTGGCAATGTTCCTGGTGGTGGTCTATCACACACCGCCACGCTATGACAATGCCCATGAGGCTGCGCTCTTCAATATGGGCGCCCCGCTTTTCTTCTTTGCCGCTGGTTATCTGTTCAATATTGCAAAGCAGCGAGATTTCCTCTCCTTCCTCAAGCACCGTGCGCGTCAGTTGCTGGTGCCTTACACCACCTTCTTTGCCATTTTCTATGCCCTGTGGCTCATCGTCGGGCGGCGCATGGCTGGACCTGAAGAACAGGCAATAGACACGCTCACGCCCCTGTGGCAGTTCGTCCAGGGCACCCCCGATGTGGTGCTGGGCACTTTCTGGTTCATCGCTGCCCTGTTCACGATGCAACTCATCTACTATCCCGTCAAGCGTTACCTCAAGGGATGGTGGCCGATGGCAGTGGCTCTTGTGCTCAACCTGTCGCTTTTCGTGTTGCCCGATTTGCCCTGGATGCGCTATTGGAACCTTGACAAGGCGTTGCTCTACATGCCCATCTATGCCTTCGGCAACTGCATGGCCTTCTCCACACCGCGATGCATGGGCAATGACTTCAGGGCCAGTAAGAGTACGTTGCGGGTGCTGTTGTGGCTGCTGCTGGCGTTCGTTGGCATCGGGCTGCTGTTGGTGTGTCCCCTGCGCATCAACCGCGAGGTGGCTTATGTCTTCGCCCCTTGGGCGGTCATCCTTGCTGTGCCCATGTATGCCACTGTCAGCCATTGGCTAGAGGGCAGCAGTGCCGTGTGCCACTTTGCCCGCATCGTCGCCGTGACCAGCATTACCTATCTCGCCTTGCAGAACTACCTCATCGGCATCATCAAGATGGTGCTCGCGCGTGTGCTGGGCGAAACCATCTTTGACGACAACATCCTTTTGAAGGTCCTCATCGCCATTGCCGTGATGGCCATCCTGTGCCCCATAGCCATCTTCATCGACCGCTACCTCCCCATCCTGCTCGGCAAGCGTCGCAGCACTCTCTGATTAGTGATTAGTGAGACACCTACAGCACAGCGGCGTCTCATCCAGTCCGTCCAGTTCGTCCAGTTCATCCAGTCTCGCAGATGCCAACTAAAATCCAAATAAATCTTTTCATCATTGACTGTCCCAGGCACTGATGGTATCTTTGCAGCGTGTGGCCAGGAAATTGCTTTTAAGTTTCTTTATCAATCCCGCACCACCCCCTGTTATATCAATCAAAAACATGAAACCATGATAATCAATGTATTACAAAAACTGCGCCCGCACCACCTCATTGCTTTTTGACGGAATCATGCGGAAAAATGAAAAAATGGTGGGAGGGGTTGCAAGTGTCGGCATTTTTTATTATATTTGCATGAAGAAAAAAGTGTATGAAATTAATGTGTGCAACTATTTTATCTTGACTTGTCGATGTTAAAACTGATACATACAAGCGACTGGCATCTGGGCCAGAACTTCTACGGCTATGACCGCAGCGAGGAACAAAAGGATTTCCTCCATCAATTGACTGATATCGTGCGAAAGCACACACCTGACGCATTGCTCGTCAGCGGCGATATTTTCCACACCCCAGCTCCGTCGAACGCTGCGGTGAACCTCTATGTCAATGCGATGCTCGACATTCACAAGGCATGCCCGTCGATGGCCATCATCGTCATTGCAGGCAACCACGATAGCGCCTCGCGTCTGGATAGCGATAGGCGTTTGTGGCAACTGGCTGGCGTGACCGTGTTGGGTGGTATCGCCCGTGACAAAGACGGTAAAGCCGATTTCAGCAGCCATCTCATCAAGATAGATGGCAAGGGCGTTGTTGCCGCCGTGCCGTTTGCTTACCCCGCCAGTTTCCCGCTGCTCACAGGCGTTGATGAGATGGGACGCGGCGAGCGCCAGCAGGCCTATTTCCAGGCGTTGCTTGACCACGCTGTTGCGCAAGGCCATGACGAGCTGCCCGTGGTGCTGATGGCGCACCTGGCGATTGCCGACAGCGACTTAATGGGCCATGACCGTGACATGAAATTGGAGTGGGTGGACCTGGCCACGCTGGGCACGGGCTATGACTATGCGGCATTGGGTCACATCCACCGCCCGCAGGATGTGAGTGAGCGGGTGCGCTATTGCGGCACGCCGGTGCCCGTGAGCTTTGACGAACAATGCGAGCACTCGGTGAGCATCGTTGAGATTGACGGCCACGGTGCGCTGCCGCGTGTCGAGACCCGGGTCATCAAGAACCTGAAGCCGTTGCACACCCTTCCCCCGCACGAGTCTGTGGACTTTGAGACGGCCTTACAGCAGTTGCAGGCACTCAACCCCAACGACCGTTCCTACATCAGGCTCAACGTCAAGGTGGACCAGTTCCTGCCCACGGGAGCCCAGGAACAGGCGGCCCAGGCCGTGAAAGACAAGCAGTGCCGTTTCTGCGAAATCAAGAAGACGGCGACCATGCCCACCGCCCGCGCTGCTGCGGTGATGACCGTCGAGGAGTTCAACCGGAAAACGCCGTTGGATATCGCCAAGCAGTACTTCATCAACAAGTACGGGCTGCCGATGGACGAGCAGTTGCAAGAGATGTTCACCCAGGTTTATGAATCAGTTAAGGAAGAAATCAGAAAATGAAACTCAAGAAACTCACCATAGATAATATCGCTTCAATTGAGCACGCCGAGATTGACTTTGACGCATCGCCCCTGGCCGGCGAGCACCTGTTCTTGATCTCGGGCGAGACGGGCGCGGGCAAATCCACCATCATCGATTGCATCTGCCTGGCCCTGTATGGCACCACACCGCGACTGAACAGCGCCACGCGAGGCGAGTATGAGGCGGGCAACAGCCAGGACGTGATCCGCACCCAGGAACCCAGGCAGCTGTTGCGCCGCGGGGCCGTGAGCGCCGACATCAGCCTCACGTTTGATGACAACGAGGGCATCCCCTATACCGCCACTTGGCATGTGCACAGGAAACACCGCAAGATCGAGAACAAAATCATGACGCCCGAGCGCACCTTGCATTCTGACGATCCCCGCAATGCCGTGCACAAGGAAAACACGAGTGAAATCACCGAGTATATCACCGAACTGCTGGGGCTGGATATGAGCCAGTTCTTTCGCACCGTTGTGCTGGCGCAGGGTAAATTTGCCGAGTTTCTCAACAGCAACGAGAACGAGAAGGCCACCTTGCTCGAGAAGATGACCGGCACCGAGATCTATGCCCAGGTGAGCAAGAAAATCTTTGAGGTGTGGCGCGACAAGGAGAACGAGCGCAACAACCTGGTGTCGCAACTGCAGAGCATCACGCTGCTGGGCGAGGACGAGAAGGCCGAAATCAACCAGGAGATTGAGCAGCAGGTCAAGCAGCAGGAAGAGGCGCTGAAGAAAAGAGAAGGCGCACAGAAGATGTTGCTGTGGATGGACGACAAGGTCAACAATGAGCGTGACCTTGCACTCAAACGCCAGGACCTGGAGCAGAAACAGGCAAAGACGCAACAAGCCGAGTTTGTGGCCCACAGGCAACTGGTAGCCGATTGGGATGCCACTGTTGAGCCGCGCCGTGAACTGAAAGACAATCATGACGCGCAACGCCAAATCGAGTCGCTGGCAGCGCAAAAACCCGCCATGCAAGAGGAGTATGACCGCTTGTGCGCCGCCTTGCGGGCCACCGTCAGCAACCTGGAGGCACAGCGACAGCAACTTGCCGAAATCAATGACTATTTCGAGCGTGAGTCGCCCAACAGCGACATGTATAAGGGCATCAAGACCATCAGGACCTTGCTGAAACAGCGCCAAGCCGAGCAAGACAATATTGTGGAGTTTACCCGGGCCTTGCAACAAGAGACCGAGCGCAAGCCCAAGGTGGAGGCCCAGGAGAAAGAGGCCGATGTCGCAAGACAGCAGCAGGAAAAACTGGTCGGAGAACTGGAGACCAGCTATGAGAATATGGATGTCGCCGGCATCAACCGGGGGAAAGACGCCTTGACGACGGCCAAGCAGAGCCTCGCCACGCTCAAGGCGAGCAACGATGCGGTAACGCAAGCGGCAGGGGCGTTCAAGGGTTTGGAGGAAGAGTCCAGCAAGGAGCAGCAGGAACTCGAGAAGCTGCAGGCCACACTCGAGCCCAAGCGGGCGCTCAAGGAACAGGCCCGCACCGCTGTCGAACGCGAGAGAGACTGGAGCAATCTGCTGGAGCAGGCCCACAAGTCGCTGCATCAGGGCGACTGCTGCCCCGTGTGCGGCAACGTCATCACCCGCTTGCAGGAGCCCAAAGGCGAGAACGTGCTGGAGGACTTGAGAAAACAGCAGCAGGCTGCTGAGGATGACCTGAAAAAGACCGAGACCGACATCGCTGCCTCGCTCAAGGCCATCGAGAGGCTGAAGAAGCAAATCGCCGATGCGAAGGCCGACCTGAAAAAGAAGAACGATGACCGCGACAGCCACTGGCAGCACACGCGGCAATGCCTGGAGAAATGCGGCGAAGAGGTCGGGGCAGCCGTGAACAACGACCAGGCCGACGCCCTCATCAGCACGATTGACCTGAAAGTGGAAACGCTGAACAAGACCTTGCAACAGGCCACGGAACTCAATGCCAAAATCACGGCCGAGCGTAAACGACTCGCGACGCTTGCCGAGGCTCACAGCAAGGCTAAAATCGACCTGAACAACGTGCAGGAGAGCATCAGGCGGCAACAAGACGCCATCGGGGCAAGTTCCAGCCGTGTGGTGTCGTTGACCAATGAACTCAACGGTCTGTTCACGATGACCGATTGGCAACAGCAGCTCGAATCCGATGACGGGTTCATGGCCGAGTTAGAGCGCAAGGCTGCCGCATACCACGACAAGGAAACCGAGAAACAGCGCCTTGCTGTCGCCATCGGCCGAGCCGAATCCATCATCCCAGCCATGCTGGACAACAAGCAGAATATCGTGGGGCTGGAGGAGAATGAATTGCCTTGTGACAAGGTGCCCGACAACCTGGATGAGCAGTGGAGACTGTTTGAGAACAAGAACATCAATTGGAACAACAGGCTCGCCAATGAACGGGAAAAGGCCGAGAACAGCCGTCTGAAGGTGAAGCGGTATCTGGAAGAGCATCCGCAAATGACCAGAGAGCGACTTGTCGAGGTGGGTGACCACAACCAGGTTGAGATTGATGGCATCAGGAACGCCCAGAAGGAACTGACCGACAGTATTACACACGTTCAAGGTGCAATCAGTGCTCTTGTCAAGCGGCAAGAGGAACTTTCCGGTCAAAGACCCGTTTTTCCCGTGGATAATCTCGAAGAACTCGACAAGATTTACCTAGAGAGCAAAGACTTGCACGAGGCCCTCACCACCAAAATCGCCGAACTCAAGGCAAGACTCAAGGGCGACGAAGACAACCAGCGGCTTATAGGAGAGAAAAAGCAACTCCTTGACAAAGCCGAGGCCGTTTTCCAGCAGTGGGATAAGTTGAACAGCGCACTGGGCAGTGCCGATGGAAAACTGTTCCGCAGGATTGCCCAGAGCTATATCTTGGGCGAACTGCTGAACAGCGCCAACGGCTATCTGCGGCAATTCAACGACCGCTATGAGCTTGAGGCCAATCCAGGCACGCTGGTCATCCTGGTGCGGGATCTGCTCCAGGGCGACCTCACGTCAATCAACACCCTGTCGGGAGGCGAGAGCTTCATGGTTTCGCTGGCGCTCGCATTGGCATTGTCAAGCACGTCGGGGCAAGTGTTCAGCGTGGACACCCTGTTCATTGACGAGGGTTTCGGGTCCTTGAGCGAGAATTATCTCGACAGTGTGATGGATACCCTCAACCGCCTCTACGAGATGGGCGGCCGCCGCGTGGGCATCATCAGCCATGTGGAACTGCTCAAGGAACGAGTCTCAACGCAGATCCAGGTTGAACGCGACCCGGGCAACAACACCGTGAGCCGCGTCAACGTGGTGACAGTGTGAAAATTCAAGGGGCGGTATCATGATTGGTGATGCCGCCCCTGTTGATTGATTTCCTTTGGATTGTTACAGTATGTCCAGGCCGTGAATCATGCCGCTGTAGGAGATGCCGTCACGTCCTTGCGGGTCAACATCAATCGTTGTCTTGCCGTTCAAGAACACCTCGACATGGAAACGATAATGGTCATCGCCGTTGTTCACCTTGAATGTCACGACAGCACGGTCCTCCTTGGGATAGGTCACCTTATAGTCCACGATGGGGCTTGAGAAATTGAGCGCCTTGTAGCCGCTGGCACCATAGCCCACGTTCTGACCCGAGCCGGCATAGGGGAGGTTGCAGGTCACTGTGCCGTTGCGCACAATCATTTTCTGACCTTGGCTCACACTCACCGTGGGAGCGGTCAACGGACGCATCGACCCCACCATCACCACATATTCCTGTTGTTCAAGAATGGCCTTGATGGCGCTGACACGTGCGGGGTCCACCGCATTCTTGTTGGTGCTGCATGCCATGAACATGATGGCTAAAGCAATGAAGTAGAGGTGCTTTTTCATATAGTTAGGTTTTAATAGTGATTAAACAATAGTGATTAAGCAATAGTGATTGACGAATGTGATGAGAGCAATCAGCGCCTTATATTATTAAGACCTGATAAATAGGCTAACGTTTAATGTGCCTTTATCGGCCGCTCTTGTAACGATAAAGAAGAAGCTGTTTAGTCAAACACCATCTCCCCGTCAAACGAAATTGAGTCGCGTTCACGGGCAATGACGTCAATGTATGCCTTGCCGTTATTGAACACATCAATGCGGAAGAGATAGGAATCCTCTACGTTAGTCACCGTGAACTCAATGTGTGAGCGGTTGCTCGTAGGGTAGGTTATGCTGTAATGCTCGATTTTTCCTTTGAAATTTAAAGCTTTACCTCCTCCGTAGGGCAAGTGACGGGCTTCGCCTATATATGGCAAATAGCTGTCCACTTCATCACCGTTCACCTTGAGCTCATAGTTTGAGGCCACATGGCGAGGCCTCAAGCCCAACGGTCTCATCCAGTCCACAGCGATGGTGTAGTGGCGGGTGTCCAGACCCTCTTGAACTTGACGCGTTATCAGTGCTTCACGTTCGGCTTTGGTCAAATCGTCGGATGTTCCGCAGGAAGTTACCATCACCATGGCAACCATAATCAGGAATAATACTCTTCGTCTCATAATCATTATATTCTGATATTAAAACTCTTATCAATTTCAGCGGATGACCGCAATTTTGGATACAACAGCTTCGCCGCTGCCGTTTGCTCGTGAGCACAAGACGAAATAAACGCCTGACTTGACACCGTTGCCATGTTGGTCACAGCAATCCCAGGTGGTCATGCCGCCCGTGGACTTGAGTTGTCTGATGACATTGCCGCTGGCGTCAGCGATCTTGACAAGGGAGTTCTCCATCAGTCCCACGATGGTCACCTCGCCCATGAAGTCGGGCCTCACAGGATTGGGATAGGCGTATATGTTGTCATAGGTACTCTCGGCGGGGCTGCTGTCGCTGAAGTATTCATACAATCCTGCTGGTGTCGTGACATAGACCGAATTGCTGTTGGGGTTGCAGCACACCTGATTGATGGTGTTCGAGGCAAGCGGGCTGTTGGTAGTATTGAACTTGCGGATGATCTGGTCGCCGTTAGGGCTGACGAGGAACAGGCCGCTGGTGTTCGTGCCGATCCACTTGCGGTTGGCACCGTCGACGGCCACGCAGTTGACCTGGATGCCGTCCATCAGGCGGTCGGCATAGCCGGTGCCGTCGTTGCGGGGAATCTTGGGGCGGGTGACATAGAATGTGCTGCCCTCCTTGAAGGCCAGGGCGGGGTTGAAGACGCAGATGCCCTCGGTGGAACCCATCCACACGTTGCCGTTCAAGTCCTCGGTGAGGCATTTGATGTTGGTCCACGAGACTATCTCGCCGTCCTGGTCGCTGAAGGAATCAAAAGACAGTGGCTTGGTGCTTTGAATCTCCCCGTTGCTGTTCCACATGTACAATGGTGTCATTTGGTTACCATCAGTGTAGATCTTGATGTCATAGTTGCTGTTTTTTGTCGATAAGAAACGGGCCTGCTGCTCGTCGGTTGAACGACCTATATCAATCGACGGTGTAATCCAGTCGCTTGCCGTGACTTGATTGAGCTTTGTTTTGTCGGCTGGTAATACCATGACAGTGTGCTCGATGGGAGGGTCATTCTTCTTGTAGGACTGAATCAACCACAAGTTGCCCTTGCGGTCAATGCTGGAGATGGGGTGCATTACAACATAATTGGTCGTTTGCTGATTGACCATAGGGCTGTTTGAGCTGTTATAGGTCAGCGCAATTTGATTGTCCACCACCTTGAGCAGTCCGTATTGCCATGTGCTGATGAAGTAGGTGCTCGGGTCATCGGGCATGAATTCAATCCAGAATAAACCCGACCGAGGTGCGCCCTCGGGGGTCACGTCGCTCCACTTCATGCCGTCATAGGTGTTGATGCCCGCAGTGGTGCTGGAAACATACAGCAGGTCACTCTGCTTGTTGTAGGTCACCCAGTAAGGGTTGGCGAAAGACAGTGCGTTGGGCTTGTAGTAACTCTCGCTGCCCGCTTTGTGCAGGCCATTAAGACCAGCCGCCCAAATGGTGCCGTCGCCGTCGGGGTGGGCACTGCACATCTCGTTGCCTGCTTCCTCGAGGATCGATAGATTATGGCCATGATCATCGGTTTTGAAGCATCTCTTATTGGGTACCATGAGCAAGTAACCGTCAACGGTCTTTTGAATCACAGTCACTTTGGCATCGATGAGCCTGCGGGGATTGAAGCTTGCTTGACCGTCGGCATCAATCGTCATGGTCACATGATAGGTCGTGTCTTCGGCGCAGAAGAAAGTGTTCTCGTCAATGGGTTTGATGCGGCAATTAGCCTTGAAGTCCTCTACGTCAAATGATGACAGCATCTCATGATACTCGTCGGCACGTCCGCTATAGAAGTTGTCCTTCGAGGAAAGCAGCAGCATGTCCCCCACTTGGGCAACACTGGTGAGAGGCTTGTTATACAGGTGAGATTCCTTGACGACAAACTTGCTGTCGTCGATGGAAACATAACCGAAGTCGGTGGCTACATAGATCAAACCTGGTGCGAAGGTCACATCGTTGATGGCCTTGCTGGAGGTCAACACGGCATCCTTGATTTCGGGCATGTTGACGACGCTGCCGTTGCTCTTGATGATATCGATATTGGAGTTGGTGTAGATGACGACCAGATAATCCTTGTCGCTGTTGTAGTGGATCTGGGATATTACCATGTCACTCAAGCCGTTCACGCGACTTAACGCCTCGTTCTCCTCCGAGGCTTTGTCCAGCCTGAACAGGTCGGTCCCCGCCAGGTAATAGACCCACTGATCACTCTCGGCTACCGCACCGATTTTGTCGCCGACGAACGAGGTGTGAATGTTCCAATCTCCGACAGCATGCTGTGCCGAAGCGCTCAAGGCGAGCATTGTCACTAACAGTGTGATGATTGTCTTTGCCATCTCAATCTCTATTTATAATGTGTAGTGATATAATAACGTGAAATACCTCCGCTAAATTGTGTCAGCTCGGGACTTTGACGATAGGGTGTTCAATAGGTGAGCGTCACCTGCTTGGGTGATGCTGTGGACATGTCAAACGTGAAGGTAGCCCAAGCACTTGTCAACTGGCTCTCGTAGCGCATGCGGTAACGATTGCCCGGGCGCAGGCAGGTAAGTACTGCTTGTCCGCTCACTGGCTGTCCGATGCTGCCACGCCGTTTAATGCCTTTCTTTTCGATGATGGAACAATGGTCTTCCTGGATGGTGATGACCAGATTGACGGTCTCCTCGCTGCCTATCGACAACCCTGTTCGTCGCAGTGACACGCGCCCCCCGTCGATAACCTCCATGATTAGGGCATCTTGGGCATCATCTTGAGCGGGTGAGGTATCTAATTGCACGATGTGGGTGCTGGGAGGCTTTTTCTCGCTGCGGCTCATGAGTAACCCGATGAGAGTCATAGCCACGACAAAAGCGAGCGTATAGAATTCCACCGAGTTGACATCCATGGCGAGTAAAGGCGCTGTTACTTGAGTTTCTTAATGATTTCGGCTGCAATGACGCGTGATGATGCGGGCGACCAGTGCGTGTCATTGAACAGGAACACATCTTTTACACCCTGCTGGATGCGAGGCAGCAACAGGGGCTTGGCATAGACGAAGTATTCGCGCTGGGGTGCTGTCCATCGTTCCACATCATCGGCAAGGGTCTTTTTGGGATAGCTGTTGTCGACGATAAAGTCCTGATATAGGTCATACTTGTCGCAGGCGATGAGAATAACCAGATTGACGCCTTTCTCTTGAGCTTTGGCGATGAGGGCATCAAAGCCGTTGATTACGGCCTGCTGTTGCTGGGCAGTGACATTGAAACCCATCTCAACATCCTCAAAGAAGAAGTACAGTTTGCTGGGTTCTTCACAGGTAAACATGTCGCGATCAAGTCGTTTCTTGTAAATGGGATCGGCTCCCAACAAGCGGTAGAATACGAAATCCTTGACGCGCAGCAACGGGCCTGTCGTGCTGGGGTCAGCACCACCGCCATTGCCTCCGGTTGCAGCACCCGCTGTAGCAGTGAGCGGTGAAAAAATCTCAGTGTTGGTTGTCTTGAACACATTATGTCGGTCGACAAGGTAGCGCTCGCCCTCTTGCATCACGAGATTCTTGACATTGGTGGAATCGATTAGACCCAGGTTCAGCAAGTCATAGGCTGTTTGCAAAGGGTTCTCGGTGGAAAAGTCGGGGTATAGGACTGTCACCTGTCGCCCGCCGTCATGTTGGATATAATTGACATAATCGCCGCGACGGCCGATGCCGCCACCATGAGAGAACGAGTCTCCGATGATGAGTACATCGCAATTCATCTGCCTCAGTCGGCTCTCATCATTCTCCCCGATGGGATAAATCTCGGGCAGGGCAGTCTCGCGGATCGAGTCAGTGTACTCAGCACCGATGTTGATCATGCCCAGGCGCATCAGGTCTCCAGAGTTATCATTAATAACCCACAGATAGATGGCCATTCCCACGAGAATCAGCCACATAGGCAAGACAGTATAGGATATCTTGATAAGAAACTTTCTCATATCGGGAATTTAGAACTGGAAGTAGATGAATGTTTGCACCTGTCCCGAGAAATAGAAAATCAGGCAGAACATGAACACATACAGCGCCAAGCGTGCTGCTTGGGTCGAGAAGATGCGGTAGCCGTCAATCTGCAGCACATGCTCGCGCTCGCGCTGAATCCACTCGATGACAATGAAGGCGACACACCATAGCAGAGCGGTGGCCATCTTCATGGTCATGCCGTTGATCGAGAAAAACGATAACGGGGAGAAAAGCCGGCGTGAATAATCCGCAAACTGGAAAATGTCAGGGGAACGAAAAATCACCATGCCATAGATGACCGACAGGTAGGTCACCAACATGTTGAAAAACTCCCTCACAGTGGGCAAACGTTGACCGTGGCCAGCGGTGTCCTTGTAACGCTGCTTGCAGAACTCACTGGCGATGATCAGCACGAGTCCGTAATACAGGCCCCACAGCACAAAGGTCCAGTTGGCACCGTGCCACAAGCCGCTCAAGATGAACACGACCATGGTGTTGAAAATCTTGCGAGCCTTGGAACAGCGGCTTCCGCCCAACGGGAAATAGACATACTGGGTGAACCAGGCCATCAGCGTGATGTGCCAGCGGTGCCAGAACTCCTGCACGTTGCGCGAGAAATAGGGCACCTTGAAGTTGGTGGTCAGCCTGATGCCGAACAGTTTGGCACAACCGATGGCAATATCGCTGTAACCCGAGAAATCGGCATAGATCTGGAACGAAAACACCACCGCGCACAGGAACAGGCACAGCCCAGAGGCATAGTTCAAGTCGCTCCACACATAATTCACCACCTCGGCACAAGTGTCGGCAATCACAAGTTTCTTGAAAAAACCCCATAACATCTGCCTCATGCCATCAACAGCTACAGCGTAGTCAAAGGTGCGCTTGTTGAGCATCTGTGGCAAGAGCCTTGTCGATAACTCGATGGGGCCTGCCACCAACTGCGGGAAGAAGCTGATGTAAGAGAAAAAGGCGATGACATCGCGTGTGGGCTGAATCTTGCGAGAGTAAACGTCAATGGAGTAACTCAATGCCTGCAGGGTGTAGAAACTGATGCCCACGGGCAGGATGATATTCATCGTCGGCCAGTCCATCGTGATGCCCACTGCACGAAGCAGGGCGTCAAGGCTTTCAACGAAGAAGTTGAAATACTTGAACACAGCAAGAATGCCTAGGTTCAGCACGATATTGGCAGCGCTCACGGCCTTCTGGGCACTCCGCTTTCCCTCATAGCGCTCAATCAGCAGGCCGCTGACAAAACTGCTCAATGAAGTGATTGCGATGAGGACAAGAAACCGCCAATCCCACCAGCCGTAGAAGACATAGCTGGCCAGAAGGATGAGCAAGTTCTGCCATTTGTGCTGTTTGAACACAAACCAGTAGAGTAGGAACACTACTGGCAGGAATATCATGAATGTAAATGAGTTAAACAGCATTTCGTCTCGACACTATGGGTGTGATGTCCTATTGATTTCAAGAGGGCATGTGATGTACGACATGCCCTCTTGAATGTGTCCCTTGGGATTATGCCATCAGCCGATTATTTGATAATCATTACCGTGTTTCTCGGTGTTCCGGTAATGGCTGGTTGCTCACCCTGGGCGGCATAGATGTGGTAGATGCCTGTCGGAACGCGTTCTCCGTCAGCGCCGCTGGTGTCCCAAAGTGCCTTACCGCTTACGGGTCCTAACTGAACCACGATGTTGCCTTCACGGTCGGTCACGGTCACATAGGAATCTTCCATCAGACCGTCAATGCTGACCATGCCGGTGTAGTCAGGCTCTACAGGATTGGGATAGGCGTACAAGCCGTCGAAATTGAGGGCTGCCTTGCTTCCAGTAGCCACATATTCGGCAAATCCGCCGGTTGAGTAGATATACACGCGGTTTTTCACCGTGTCACATTCAATGCTGTAAACAATGTCACTGGGCAGATCACTGTTACTGCTGGTAAAGTGCTGGAACACCCTTGAACCGTCAGCCGACACGAAATATACGCCATTGTTGGTAGCGATCCACTTGTTATTGTCGCGGTCGCAGCCAATGTCGTAAACCGAATAACCTTCACACAGGTAACTGCCTTCAATGGGATAACGTTTTGCCTTGGGCATGTCGTTGTAAACCTCATCAGGATCAAAACTGAACAAACCTGCGGTGTGTCCTACCCAGATGATACCATCATTATCCTGTTCCATGTGGTTGATGTAGATCCAGTCAACCTGCTTGTTGTGTTGGTCAACAAAGTGGTCTATTGCAGCGAGGCGATAGTTGTCAACAGTGGGATCCTCGACAAAGTTATCCCAACACATGATAAAACCGTTCTTATTAGTGATGTAAGGAACTTCACAATCACAATATATCTTTACGTTGTTCTTGCGGGAAATCACGAAACGTGAGCGCTGCATTGATCCGGTATTCAGTGACAGCAGACCGCTTGGCTGGAACCAATCAGTTTTAGTCACCGTGTTGTTCGCCACCTTGTCTTTGGGCAAGACAGCCACCGGGCATGCTGCGTTACCATAGGAGCTAACGACCCACATGTTTCCTTGATTGTCAAAGGCGGGATGAGCTTTGTAGGTGCCAAGCGGTGAATTGGTGCTGTTGTAGGTCAGCATTCTCTCGTTATTAGTGACCTTGAAGATGCCTTTATTCCAAGAAGCGCGGAAGTAGGTTGTCGAATCCAGCGGATTGAATACAAACTCATAACCCACAGAACCTGAATTGGTATAGGGGGTGACAACATTCCACGTGTTACCGTCATAGGTGTTCACGGCATTGGTATATAACGAGTTGACACAAATTACATTGGGAGCAGACGAAGCAATGTACAACAGTCCGTCATGGGCATTATACTTTAGCCAATAGGGAAGTGAAATGCCAATAGAGTTTTCTTTGTAATTCGTGCTGCTGCCTTTGATATGTATACCATTGCCATCATTGATCCATACTGTGCCGTCACCATCTGGGTCAGAACTGGCAAAGCCAGCAGTAGTCGAAGCCTGGGTGGCTGTCGTTCCTTCGGCGTCGATGGTGTAGTAGTAATTCTGACCTTTGAAGTTGGCAATGAAGCCGTTTGGTGTGCGTTGTATGCTCGTGGCTTGAGCTGAAACAAGTGTGGTCAGTGTTGGCGTTGCAGTGGAGAAATCAAGGGTGTAGAGCTTGCTTGTGCCCAGCAAGAACACCTTGTGATCATTGATGGGAAATGACTTGTAATCCGTATATGTGCCAGAACGTCTCTCGTAGTTGTGAATGGGATCGGTATCACCCAGTTCACCATAGTAGCAGTATCCGTTGCTGAAAATCAGCATCATGTCGTCAATGACTGATACAGAGTTGATATTAATCTTCTGACCTAATTCAACGCCGTAAGTGACCTGCATTGTTGACTCATCAATGGTCAGATAGCCGTAGCCGATGGTTACATAAGCTATACCATTGGCAAAAGTAATGTCATTGATGGTTTTAGAGGTGTAGCCGCTTACGAAGTCGTAATGGCTATCGTTGGATTCGAAGTCGAACGATGGATTATGGACCTGAGGAATCATATCCTTGACACAGCTGACATTGAAGACCTGACCCTCAGCATTGATGATATCAATGTTGGAGTTGGCATAGGCGACAAAGAGCAGATGATTCTCGCAGTCATAGTAGATTTGCGAAATCACATTATCGGACAATTTGTTCTGATTGTTGAGGGCTGTTGTGGATAAAGTTGTCTTATCAAACTCAAACAGAGAACCGTTGTTCAAGTAATAAACCTTATTCCCGGTATCAAAAACGTTCTCAACATAGGATGCCAGATAGATGCTATGCATCTTCCATGTGTCGGCACTGGCCGTGAATGTAGCCATGACCAGAAGCAGTGCTAAAATAAGATGTTTTTTAAACATATCTGATTTGTTTAGTTTGTTGTTCTTCTTATTCTAATGTGCTGACAAGTAGGATTTTATGCGACGGAATTGCACAAAACCCACCAAATCAAATGCCAAAGTTATATATTTTATTGATAATAAGCGCTTTTTTTAGCGAATAATGATGAGAAAATCTTTCTTAAAATTTGCTAATGCCTCAAACTAACGATGGCAAGGCTCACCTATTGCCGTGGTGGCCTTGTCATCGTTGTTTAGATAGTTATGAGATTGTTGTTATTGGGCTGCAGCGGCTTCAACCCATTTCTTTACCTCGTCAACAACGGGCACTTTGTAACCCAGTTTGTATTTCTTGTTGATGTCCAACAGATCTTGGAAAAGCTTTCCGGGTTTCTCCAGTGCGCCTAGGGCAGCGACAGTGAGGAAACCGGCCTTCTGGATGGGAGCCACCCACTCCTCGGGGATGCCCAGGGCGGTGAATGCCTCTACCTTGTCGCGGGCGGGCACCTTCTCGGGACGCATCTGCGGGAACAGCAACACATCCTGGATGTAACTATTGCCTGTCATGAGCATGGTCAGGCGGTCGATGCCGATGCCGATGCCGCTGGTGGGCGGCATGCCGTATTGCAGAGCTCGCAGGAAATCTTGGTCGATAATCATCGCTTCGTCATCACCCTTGTCGGCAAGACGCATCTGCTCTTTGAAACGCTCCTCCTGGTCGATGGGATCGTTCAACTCGCTGTAGGCATTCGCCACCTCTTTGCCGTTGACCATCAGCTCGAAACGCTCGGTCAGACCCGGCTTGCTGCGGTGCATCTTGGTCAGCGGTGACATCTCCACGGGATAGTCAGTGATGAAAGTGGGCTGGATGAAGCTGCCCTCGCAAAACTCGCCGAAGATTTCGTCGATGAGTTTGCCCTTGCCCATGGTGTCGTCGATCTCAAGATTGAGTTGCTTGCACACGTCGCGGATCTCGTCTTCACTCTTGCCTTCCAAGTCGTGTCCGGTCTTCTCCTTGATGGCTTCAAGGATGGGCAGACGACGATAGGGAGCCTTGAAACTGATGACCTGTCCGTCAATTTCGGTTTCGGGTTTGCCGTTGACGGCGATGCATATCTTCTCCAGCAACTGCTCGGTGAATGACATCATCCAATTATAATCTTTGTACTGGACATACAGCTCCATGCATGTGAATTCGGGGTTATGGTTGCGGTCCATACCCTCGTTACGGAAGTTCTTGCTGGCAGTGGCACCGCCGGCAATGGCCTGCAGCGTGGGCGTCTCGACCTCGGTGTAGCCGGCGTCGTCGAGCACCTGGCGCATGGTCTTGATGACCATGGCGCGCTTCAGGAAAGTGTCTTTCACGCCATTGTTCACCACCAGGTCAACGTAGCGCTGGCGGTAGCGCAACTCGGGGTCCTCAAAGGCGTCATAGGTCACGCCGTCCTTCACTTTGACCACGGGCAGCGGCTTGAGCGATTTGCTCAACAACTTGAGCGACTGGGCATGAACACTGATTTCGCCCGTTTGGGTGCGGAACACGAAACCCTTGACACCGACGAAGTCACCCATATCGAGCAATTTCTTGAACACGGTGTTGTAGAGTTCCTTGTCTTCGCCGGGGCACAGGTCATCGCGGCTCACATACACCTGCACGCGGCCTTTGGAATCCTGCAGCTCAAAGAAGGAAGCCTTGCCCATGATGCGGCGGTTCATCATTCGTC
Source organism: Sodaliphilus sp. (assembly GCA_036795635.1). Classification (GTDB taxonomy): domain Bacteria; phylum Bacteroidota; class Bacteroidia; order Bacteroidales; family Muribaculaceae; genus Sodaliphilus. Next base: position 1,028 of record DAIREJ010000026.1, on the reverse strand, counting down.
CGGCGATGCTCACCTGGCGTGGCTCGGCATCGTCAACGAAGTTTGCCGTGATGTCGTCGCTGTAGGCATCGACCACGTATTCATCGGCGGGATAAGGGTTGATACCCATCGCTTTGAGTTGCTCCAGACTGTTGCGCCTGATAATCTCTTGTTCGCTTAATTCCAGTACGTTCATTGTTGTAGCGTGTATTTAATTGTTGAAGTTTCTGTTTGAACTTGCAAAATTAGTCAAAATTTTGGCGAAAGCCATTAAAAAGGTCCAGATAATTGAATCTGGACCCTTTTTTAGGACTTTTTATGTGATGGAAATCACTTCTTCACGGGAGCCTCTTCGAGGGCCTTGACGAGCAGTTTCCAGAACGGCTCGGCAGCGGGAATGTAGGCGCGCTCGATGGTGGTGTGCGGGCTGCGCAGCGTGGGACCGAAGCTCACCACGTCCATGTGCGGGTACTTGCCCAGGATGATGGAGCACTCCAGACCGGCGTGGTCCACCTGGATGATGCCGTCCTCGTTGAACAGCTGCTTGTACAGGTCGAGCAGCATGTGCAGGGCCTCGCTGTCGGGGTTGGGATCCCAGCCGATGTAGTCACCGCCGGTCTCTACCTTGAAGTCGGCGAGGTGGAAGCAGGTCTTCAACATCTTGACGATGTAGTCCTTCATGTCCTCACGGGCCGAGCGGGCCAGGATCTGCACGGCAGCCTTGCCGTCCTCGATGTCGATGATGGCGAGGTTAGAAGAAGTCTCTACCACGTTGGGATAGGCGGGGATGAAGCGTACAACGCCGTCATGGCAAGCGTACAGGGCGCGCAGGATGGTCGTCTGGTCGTCGAGCGCCATCTTCATCTTGGGACGGTCGATGGCCTTGAGGGTCAGGTCCACGTTGTCCTCGATGAACTTGAACTCGCTCTCGAACTGAGCCTTCATCGTCTTGACGAGCTTCTTCAGGCCCTTCAGGTTATCCTCGGGAACGACGAGCACGGTCTCGGCCTTGAAGGGGATGGCGTTGCGCATGTTGCCGCCATGCCAGC
>DAIREJ010000025.1:0-20482 GCA_036795635.1 Sodaliphilus sp. | reverse complement strand
ATGCTGATGCTGTTGTAAGGATAGCTGTCGCTCCAGGTGTGGGTGATGGTGGTGTCGTTGATAGGCAATACCTGCAAGGCGCGCTGGTCGGTGTTGGCCACCCAGTCCACCATGAGTTTGAGGTCTCCGAAATCGCCTACGCCGAAACTTCCCTCGCTGCGCAGCGAGAAGATGGGCACCACGGTTCCTGCCAACTTGGCTGGATACAGGGGGAAGTAGGCCTGTTGCAGTTCATAAACGATGTGCTCGCCCTCTTTCAAGACGGGCAGTAGCACTGTGCGGTTGTCGCCAGTTTCCCAGATGGTCGATTTTTTCTTACCTTCCATGATGACGAACTTGAACTCGATCATTGCTTTCTTGAATGCAGCGCCGTCGAGCGAGATGACCCACTCGTTATGGTTGTGCTCAGTCATCTTGAGCGCCTTGTCCTCGTTCCAGTCACCCAGGGCAGGTTCGTTGCCAACAATGCCCAGAGTCTCGCCGGTGCGCAGTTGGGGTGCGCGCACCTTGAGCTGGATGCAGGTCGAGTATTTGACCTTGGCCATCGTCTGCAATTTGCGCAAGGCGACGCAGTCGGTAAATGCCGAGCTGTAGAGGTAACTGTCGTCGGGCAGGTCATTCCAATGGTCAAAGGTGATGTAGCGGGTTGCCTTGGAAGCATTCATGTCCAGGCAGTGAGGGATAACCGTCCACTCGTGCCGCACTTCCTTGCCGTCACGCTCCACGCTATAGTAATAATCGATTTGTCCTGTCTTGGCGGGCACGTCGATGTCACACTTCCATGATTTGTCATTTGCAGGCTTCATGGCATATCGGTTCACCTTATCGGTCTCCCCTTTGTCGATGATGTTGAGCACGATGTTTTCACCGTAAACGGTGCCGTACTCAATATTGAATCTCACTTTCATAGTATCTTAGTTTTTGTGTTTCTTTTCCTCGATAATAAATACACACACGGCTCCAATGAAAAGCAGGATGCCTGCCAAGAGGAGCATATTGCCTTGAACGCTGTGCATGGCTGCCAGCAGCACGCCTCCCAATGCAGCGGCTACAATCTGCGGGATGCAGATGGTGCAGTTGAATAGACCCAGCGCAGTGCCCATGCGGCTGCTGCCTTCAAAGGCGTTGGTCACCATCGTGAACGGCATGGCGAGCATGGCTGCCCAAGCAAAGCCGATCAAGAAGTAGGGCACGAACAGCAGATACTGGTTGTGGATGTAGGGTACCATGGCGAAGCCAATGCCGCCGATGACAAGACTTAAAGCATAAGCCACCTTGATGTTTTTGAAACGCGGCAGTACAACGGCCCACAACACACTGCCGATGGCTTGAACGGCGAACAAGATGCCCACCCAGTTGCCGGCCAACTGATAGCCTTCACTGGAGGCGTCGGTGGTTTGCCAGACGGTGTCTGCAATGGTACCGTTGGTGTAGGTCCACATGTACATGAACGCAGCCCAGCAGAAGAACTGTACCAAGCCCACTTCAAAAAAGACTTTAATGGCATGTTTCTTTTGTGCAGGACTCATCTCGGTACTGGCTTGGTCGCCTTGACCTTCGGCATTGGTTGCGGCGTTAAACTCGGCCATCTGTTGCGGAGTATATTCCTTCACATGGCTGATGGTATAGAGGACGCAAAGGATGAGGATGGCTGCACCCACATAGAAGGACCACTTCACGCTGTCGGGCACAACACCCTCGGGGGCAATGTTAGCAATGCCGATGGCTGTGAACAGGAAGGGGAAGATATAGCCCACCAGCGAGCCTGCGTTGCACAGGAAACTTTGGATGGAGTAGGCTTTGGCTTTTTGTTTCTCGTTGACCATGTCGCCGACCATCATCTTGAAGGGCTGCATGGCCATGTTGATACTCGTGTCAAGGAACATGAGGGCAATCAAGCCGAAGATCATGGCACCTGCGATGGTCAGTCCGAAAGAGCCCGCATTGGGCAGCAGGCACATGACGATCACGGCTGCTAAGGCGCCAATGAGGAGATAGGGGATGCGGCGGCCCCAACGGCCTAACCACGTCTTGTCGCTGAAATAACCCACGAGCGGCTGAACGACCATGCCCATGAGCGGCGGCAGAATCCAGAAATAACTCAGGTTGTGCGGGTCAGCGCCCAGGGTCGCAAAGATGCGGCTGATGTTGGCACTCTGCAGAGCGTAAGCAATCTGCACACCAAAGAATCCAAAGCTGATGTTCCACAGCTGGTTGAATTTCAAATCCGGTTTTGTTTTCATCATAGTTGTATATTTTTTTAATGTTAAGTTATAGTTTCTATTCCAAAGAGGTTTAACACCTACAAAAATAACATAAAATCACGCGGTTTTATTATAAATAATGTGCATCATGCCTAAAAAAATAATGCAACCGATTGCATAGATCGGTTGCATTGGGGATTTTTATTGGACGTGCAGGACTTGCTGGATTAACTGGATTTGATGGATAGGGTGGATTTGGTTATTGTTTTAGTGATGGGGCGGGTGAAGAGGCGGTTAACTGCCCAGGCAAGGAGGATGTCGATGGGGAGGATGAACCAGACGATGAGGTCGGGGGCAGAGGCGCCGAACAGGTCGGCGGCAACGTAGTCATAGACCCGCTGGATTCCAAGGTGTGCCAGCGCAGGGGCTACCCAATAGTTGTAAATCAATGCTGCAATGCCCTGTAGCATGAAAATCTCGAAACTGATGTTCCCTAACCACTGCAATGGTCTGGATGACAGTATTTTGCCGATAAAGCCTGCGCGTTTGTCATAGAGGTATGACACGACAAGTATCAGCGCCACAGAAATCCACCAGAGAATGGCGTCGCTCCAGGGCAACAAATTCTCACTCGCAGAGCGGAAAGTGAGCACCGTAGCCGATAGTATGGCGACGCTAACCAGTTCGGCGTCAGTGCCGTTGGTTTCTTTTCCCAACAACTTTGAGGCTTTGAGGCGCGGCAGCAGACTAACGAGAGCCATACCGATGATGAAGTCGATGATGCGCACAGGAGGGAATGTGTATAGTGCGGTGCGCCAATAATCGTCGGATCCTGCCAGCACTGCGATGACGATGATGGCAAGGATACCAATGATGATGGCCTTGTAGCGCAGGCGCAATGGCATGAACCAATGTGCCAATAACGGATAGCACAAGTAGCAGAACAGCAGGGTGCTCAGGAACCACGAGAACTTGTTGTAGGAGAAATAAATGGAGTGGGTGAGCGACCAACTCTGCAGCAATGTTACATTGAGGGCAAGTGCCAAGGGCTTGATGACCAACAAACCCAGCAATGCGAGGGCCGCTAGCCACAGTGCCAAAGTAAGCCAGTGCAGGGGATAGAGTTTGGCGGCATGATTCCATGCAAAGCGGCGATAGGAGGCGCCGTCCAGTCGTTCAAAGGGATGCTTCATTGCCAGCAGGAAACCGCTCGCCATGAAGAAAAACACCACACCCGCCCAGGTCATCTCCTCAAGACCTGTCACCCCGACGTGGAACAGCACGATCATCAGCGCGAAAACGGCGCGCCATCCGTTAATCGTTTTTATCATATTAGTCCTTAGTTTTTAGTCCTTAGTGGTCAGTCGATGACGGAAATAGGCATTTATCGGGCGGGTGAACCACCTGTTCACCACCCATGCCAACGGCAACAACAGCGGAAGGGCAAACCATGCCAGATGGTTGTAAAGATTCAGTCCGAAGTGTCCCGCCATAGGTGAGACCACAAAGCCAAAAAGATGGAACACTACGAATTGCAGTACATAGACCTCAAAACTGATGCTGCCCAGCCATTGCAGTGGTTTGCAAAGCATGAACCGCCCGATGGCTCCTTCCTGCCCGTTCAGCCATGCCAGGACGACCAAGATGGCACCCTGGGGCAACAGCCAGATGATTACATCCTCCCACGGCTTGACCCAAGTGGTGAACACGTTCACGCCGATGACGACAGCCAGTGAGAACAGGGCCCCTGCCTCGATGAGCGTTGCTGTGCGGAAACCTATGCGAGGCCACCGCTCTCGCAAGATGCGATACAGATGAAAGAGTCCCAATCCCACGGTGATGTCAAGCACATGGGATAGGGGGTTGACGAACACCGCTTCACGTCCAGGAATGTCGAGTGGAAGCAGGACCACAGCCAAGACGACGGCGAGCACAACGGCAAGCAGGATTTTATACCGCAGTCGCCAACGGCTGAGCCAGTGTGCCACAAAAGGATAGATGAGGTAGCAGAACAACAAGGCGCACAGGTACCATGCCACAGGGTTGATGCCGTAGTGGATATTGTGAGCGGGGAACCAGGAGTGAATCAGCAAAGCGCTCAAACCCAACGCCCCCCAGTCGATTGATGCCGGTTTATAGATCAGTGCCAAGATGACCAATAAGGCTAGTCCCAGCCAATGCAGCGGATAAAGCCTTATGGCATGGCTCAGCGTGAATCGTTTGTAGTCGCTTGCCGTCAACCGTTCAAACGGATGCCGCATCGCCAAGAGGAACGTGCTGGAGAGGAAAAAAAACGTCACACCAGTGACAGCCACGTTCCAAATCCAGCCGACGCCGGCATGGAACAGGACTATTGTGACCGCCATGAGTCCTCGCCAAGAGTTAATCGTCTTAATCAAGTTTTCTCTTTTTTGAAGCCCGCAGGTGTCTGTCAATGGGCAAGTTCAAGTGCGAAATTACAAACAATTGGCGAAAGAACGTTAAAAAAACAAATATTTTAGATAATTTTGCAGCCACAAAACAAAATGGAGGACATCAATAGCAGTCATAGCGCAAGCGGACGCGGAACCAAGTTCTTGAAGGACATCGGCGTCTATGCGATAGGAAACATCGGTTCCAAGATCATCACGTTCTTGATGGTGCCGCTGTATACCTACTTTGTGCACGACACATCCGATTTCGGCTATTATGACTTGTGTCTGCAGGTGTGCTTGCTGCTCATCCCCTTTGTCACCTTGCAGTTGCGCGACGGCGCCTTCAGATTCTTGCTTGACTGTGATGAAACGGTTCAGCGCAAACGTATTGTCTCCTTTGTTTCCCGCACATTGGCGGTGACCTTATCGTTGTCGGCGTTAGCCACGCTGGCATTTGTCTTGTTCACCGATATCAATTACCTGGGCTATGTGCTCGGCTTGCTGGTGGCCATGTCGTTGCAGGAGGTCTATTCTCAGGTCTTCCGTGGCTTGGGCAACAACCGCGCTTTTGTCGCTGTGGGCATCCTGTCGGCAGTGGGCATCGGCGTGTTCAGCATCCTCTTTGTCGCAGGATTGGGGTGGGGCATCAAGGGCATTTTCCTGGCCAACATCCTTGCCCGTGTGCTTGCGCTGTTGCTTGTGGAGAGTAAGGTGCACCTCATCGTGTGCAACACCAGCTGGTCGATTGACACCCGTCAGGTGGCGCGCGACATCATCCGTTACACCTTGCCCCTGTTGCCCGGTTCGTTGTGCTGGTGGCTCACCGGTAGCAGTGACCGCCTGTTTATCAAGTATTTCCTTGGTCTGGACATCAATGGTGTGTATGCGGTCGCCATCCGTTTCACGGGCATTATCAGCACACTGGCGATTATTTTCTACCAGGCCTGGCAGGAAACAGCGATTCTGCAATACAACACACCTGATCGCAACCGCTTCTTTTCCAGGATGTTCAATGGCTACATCTTCTTGCTCTCGACCATCTTGGTGGGCTATGTGTTCTTGCTCAAGGTCAACTACGGATGGCTGGTGGCCAGAGAGTACAGCGAGAGTTTGAAATACATCTATCCTTTGGGCGTGTCGGCGGTGATTTTTGCCATTGCGGCCTTCTTTGACATGGGCTACCAGTGTGCCAAGGACACGAAGCGCACCCTCCCTGCCATCGTGCTGGCCGCTATCGTCAATGTGGTGCTGAATTTCCTGTTGATCAAGCCGTTGGGCGTGTATGGCGTCATCGTTACTCAGCTTGTGTCCTATCTGGTGCTTGTCATCTATCGCTGGTTCGACATGAAGCGTTATTTCATCTTGAAAATTGACAAACGCTCAGCGGTGCCCGTCTTGGTGGTCCTGTTGAGCGCCATCCCCTTCTATTACAGTCCCAGCATGTGGTTTGATGTCGCCTTCATGGTAGCTGCACTTGCAGTCATCGCATGGGCGTGCGGAAAAGAGTTGCGCGAGATGTTGTTGTCAAAAATCGCCAAATCTGGCGAAGCCACAAAATAATTGGGCTCTTGTTTCGTTTATTACATGTAAATATAGACGAAACAATTTTTCAACCGTATGAAATCTAAAATAGTTTTGATGCTGGTTGCATCGTTCATGTTGTTCTCATGCTCTTCAACTAAGGACAACACGCTAGCCTATTTCAATAACTTGGGTGACACGCCCAACGGCAAACTGCCCAGTCCGCCGAGTTCCTATCCCATCCTTGTCCAGAGCGACGATGAATTGGTCGTCTCCATCACATCGGCTGTGCCCGAGGCCACTGCGGCCTACAACCTGCCGTTGGAGAATCCTGCGACGCGCAACGCGTTGCGCATGGCGACACAGCCGCGCACCCAGACCTACATCGTTGACCAGCAGGGTGACATCATGCTGCCGATATTGGGCCGCATCCATGTGGGCGGTAAGACCACCAGTCAGATTGCTAGTGAGATTACCGCGATGGTGGAAAAGGACGTGAAGGACCCCTATGTGAAAGTAGATATCGTGAACTTCACTGTTGACGTCATGGGCGAGGTGAAAGTGCCGCAACGTGTCACTGCCGAGCGCCAGCACTTCACTGTGCTTGATGCGTTGGCACAGTGCAACGACTTGACCGAGTATGGCAAGCGTGACCGCGTTTATGTCATCCGCAACGAGAACGGCGAGCGCACCTATCACCGTCTGGACCTCACCAGCAGCGAGGTGTTCTCCTCCCCCTACTTCTACCTGCGTCAGAACGATGTCGTGTATGTGGAGCCCAACCAGATCCGCATCGACAACTCCAAGTATAACCAGAACAACGCTTTCAAGCTTTCGGTCATTTCAACCGTCGTGAGCAGCGTGTCGGTGATTGCATCACTCGTCATCGCGCTCACCCGCTAATGTAAAACCAAATACCAAGACATGGCAAAATTCAATACACCGCCCACTGCCCAACAAGAGGAGCAGATCATGGATTTCAGTGCGTTTGTGCGCAAGTATAAGCGCTACTGGTGGCTTTTTCTGCTGTCCCTGTTGGCTTGCATGTCGCTGGCGTTCGCCTATCTCAAGTATGCCAAGCGCGTGTACAACATCAAGTCGGTAGTGCTCGTCGCTCAGGACGACAACAGTGCTGGAGCAGGAGCCAATCTGCTCAAGAGCATGAAACTCATGGGACAGGGCAGCAAGGTGGATGACGAGATGATCGTTTTCTCGTCCCAGGAACTCTGTACTCAAGTCGCCGAGCAGCTCAAGCTCAACCGCTCCTATGTCGAGGACAGGGGATGGCTCAAGCCCAGCAAGGATCATTACAACACCTCGCCCATCGAGGTGCTTGCTCCCGAGGAGATGTTCGACACGCTCTCGACAGTGACTTTCCAGATTGATGTGGAAAAGAATGGCAAGGCCAATATCAAGGCCCGAAGCGGGAGTACCAAACTTGCTGACCTCAAGGATGTCGCTCTGCCCGCAACGGTAAAGACGAGCTATGGCGTCTTTGGCATCCAGCCCACCAAGAATTTCAAACAGGGCAAACCCTGTCACATCAAGGCCAGCCTGGCGGGTAACCAGTTGCGCGGCGAGGCGTTGAACCGCCGCATCAAGGTGAAACTCGTCACCAAGAAGTCTAACGGTATTGACCTGACACTTGCCGAGACCAATAAGTCTCGCGGTAAGGACATCCTCAACAAGCTCATGGAACTCTACAACGAGCGTGGGCAGAAGGAGAAAGACGAGCAGGCCATCAACACCGCCAAGTTCATTGACGAGCGTTTGGCGCTCATCTACAAGGGCTTGACCAGCAGTGAGGCCGACATTGAGTCCTACAAGCGGGCCCACAAAATCGTGGATCCCGAATTGCAGATCAAGAGCTCGGTCGCCAAGCAGGAGAAGGCCGACCAAGCGATTATCAAGCTGGAGACCAACAAGCAACTGCTGGGCATGGTCAGGGACTTTGTGAGCAATCCTGCCAACAAGCACAGCTACATCCCCTTTGAGGTGGACTCCAGTGCCGCCTCGGGAGGCATCAAGGCTTATAACAACCTGCTGGCCAAGCGTCAGGAACTGGCGCAGTCGGCCAAGGGCGACAACCAGGCCCTCAAGCAGATTGATGAGCAGTTAGAGACCATGCACGGCAATGTGCTGCAGGGTTTGAACTCATCGATCAGAGGCGTTGATGTGCAACTGAGCAAAGCCCGCAGCCAGGCCAACCAGAGCGCCGGCGAGTTGGGCAAGGTGCCCACCGAGGAGCGTGAGGCCCGCGAGCTGCTGCGTCAGCAGGGCATCCAGAACACGCTTTACACCTTCCTGCTCGAGAAACGCGAGGAGAACGCGTTGGTGCTTGCTGCCACGACGCCCAAGGGCAAAATCGTGGACCATGCTTACGCCCAGAGTACGCCCATCAGCCCCAACCGCCTGGTCACCCTCGCGCTGGCACTGATGGCCGCGCTGATGCTGCCCCTGTTGCTCGTGTACCTGAAGGATCTGTTCACCACCAAGTTCTCCAACCAGGAAGAGCTGGAAGAAATTTCCCAAGTGCCTTTCATCGGCCACGTTCATCACAACCGCCACAAAACGGCACTTGTCGTCAAGGACGGCAAGACCACGTCGATTGTGGAATTGTTCCGCTACATCCGCAACAACCTGCAGTTCTTGCTCAACAAGGAGGAAGACAAGGTCATCCTGGTCACCAGCAGCGTCAGTGGCGAGGGCAAGTCGTTCATCAGCACCAACATCGCCTCGTCGTTTGCCCTGTTGGGTCGTCGTGTGGCCCTTGTGGGCATGGACATCCGTTCGCCCAAGTTGGCGCAGATGCTCGACCTCAACGAGATGCCCGGTGTGACTTCCTATCTGTCGCAGAGCAATGTCACCCTCGACCAGATTGCGCAGCCGTGCAAGGAGGTCAAGGGACTGGATGTGTTCGTTGGCGGCGCTATCCCGCCCAACCCGTCGGAGCTGTTGCTGGGAGACCGTGTGAAGGACTTCTTCCGCGATCTGCGTGAGCAGTATGACGTGATTATCGTGGACTCGGCGCCCGTTGCACAGGTGAGCGACAGCTTCGCTCTGGACAAGTACAGTAACGCCACGGTCTATGTCACCCGCGCCAACTACACCAAGCGCAACCTCATCAAGTTCATGAATCGCATTGCTGCTAACAAGCAGCTCAAGAATATGTGCGTTGTCCTGAACGATACCAAGCCCAGCAACGACAGCACCTACGGCTATGGTTACGGCAAGACCAAGGACGAGGAATAATTAACCCACGTGGCAGGCTGTAGTAGATGGATAGAGCGCTCATATTGGTGACCATAGTCTTGGTGCTGATGTTTTTCATCGGTCGCGAAGGCTATCGCATGACCAGGACGCGCGCTCATGAAATTGCAATAGCTCTATACACCTTTTCCTGCTGTTTTGCCCGCATGTTCATCCCCTATGTCACCGCAGGAGATGAAAACAGCATGGGCGGGTCATTTGGTCCCACGGGTGGCATCTGGCCCTTCTATTTCATGTCGTTTCTGCTGCTGTGGATCATCGCGGTGAGGAAATCGTGGCGCATTCGTCGTCCAAAGCTGATCTTGATGTTCATCCTGGTGGGCTATTCGGTCTACACGCTGTTGAACCCCTATGGCATTTCCAGGATTCACTCCATTATCGAGGTGATTTACATCCTGTCGTTTGCGGTCTTCATTTACCTGTTTGCCAACAGTTTCTCGGTGAAGACAGTGGTCAACGGCATCTTCATGGGACTTGCGGTGACGGCGGTGCTGCATTTGTTTCTTGCCATCTGCTACCCTGTATTGAACATCGAGAGCGTGATCAAACTTTATGATACCGACGCAACGACACGAAGCGAGGAACGCGTGGGTGCCGTGGGCACGATGGGTCACCCCAATGTGTTGGGCACTTATGCATCCTACTATTTCACCTTCTTCGTGGCTTGTTTCGTCACCAATTACAAGCGACGCAATAGTGGCTTGTTGGCCGGTGTGGCGTTTCTTGTCATTGTCTTGAGTGCTAGCCGCAGTGCCCTTGTCGCGATTGTCATGTCGTTAATCACGATAGTGGTGTTCTATGTTTATCGCCGATACAAGCTCATCAGCATTCAAAGTTTCCTCAAGGGCATCGTTCCGTTGGCCATCATCATCACCTTGTTGCTCACAGGTCCATTGAATTTCTTGTTCAGTGATGTGGAGAACCTTGACGAGATGACCACTTCGCGTTTGATGCACTACTACTGCGGCTACGAGATCTTTCTTGACCATCCGTTAGTGGGCGTAAGCATGAACAACCACTTGTTCTATCTCACCGAGAACACTTCGGCGGCCATCTTCGAGCAGGTCTTCGACATGAGTGGCATTTGGCGCCCTGAGGAGTACTTCTTCATTACACCCATCCACAACATCTGGATTATCATGATTGTGGAACTGGGCCTTATCGGTTACTTGCCCATCATGGGTTTTGTGATATACTATATCGCTACATTCAAGCGGCGAACGACTCTGTCGGCCAACCGCTACTTCAATATCATCAACATCACAGGGCTAGGCATTGTCGCTTGCCAGTTAACCCAGGGGAGCAGCGACTGGGCGCCGCTGTCGCCGCAGGTCCTCAACCTGTCACTCATGTTCATCATTTTGTCGCTCAATCACTATTATCGTGCTGAGGAATATCCTGAATTTGAGTCGGTCGAGCACGCCAAGCGTCGCATGTTGAAAGAGGAGAAAGAGGAGCAACAACAAGAAGAATCGCTTGAAAACACTTGACGCCCATGAGAACCGCCTCGCAGCACATATTGTTTCTCGCGACCGAGTATGATGCTCCTGGCATGCACCCCTATGCCGTCAACATCATCAACAGCCTGTGGCAGGCTGGTGACCATGTGCTGATCGTGACACGTTACGGCGTTGAGGCCAAGGCTTTTCCCGACATTCCTGATAATGACATCACTTGGATTGATTATCCCGCTGCCAAGCTGCAACGGGCCATGTTCAGGTATTTCCCCAAGCGTTTGAACCGGGCCATCGACTGGGTGCTTGACACGTGCGACATCGGCCTTATCTATTCGTTGACTGGCGAACTGGTTCTCGCCCCGTCCATCCGCCGCTTGCAGGCCCGTGTCCCTGTGCTCTACACGGTGCATGATGCAGTCTATCATGACTACAAGTTCAACTCTCCCTTGGCTTGGCTCAAGGATCGACTGATCATCGCCCTGCCGCAACAGCGACTTTTCAATCACACCCTCAACAAGGTCACCAACAGTCATGAACAGCTCGATTACATCACGCGTCATTATCCTGGGCATCGGGTGAGCTATGTGCCTTTCCCGTCGCTGGTGAATGCCGCCATAGCCAACGGGGAACGTCAGGTTGATGAACTCAAGGGTGTTGGCGATGGCTACATTTTGTTCTTCGGCACGGTGCAGTTTTATAAAGGTGTGCATGTGCTCACTGAGGCCTACCGCACTCATCCCGAGTTGCAAAGCCGTCCACTGGTGATAGCAGGTAAGGGTGATTTCCGTTTTGATGGACCCGTTAACGGCCTGGATGTGATTCACATCAACCGCTTTATTGACGACAGTGAATTGCGTGACCTCTTCACGCGCGCCGGTGTGGTGGTCTATCCTTACATCTCGGCCACACAGAGCGGTGTCACCTCCATCGCCGCCTACTTCGGCCGTCCGATGGTGCTGAGCGACCTTCCGTTCTTTACCCACACGTGCAGCGGAGCCGCAGGAGTGGAGTTTTTCCCAAGCGGTGACAGCGATGCACTTGCAGCATCCGTCAGCCGAGTTTTAGCCTCATCGGCGACGACAACAGCGCTCTATGACCGACTGTACAGTCCCGAGACCCTTCGTGCCGGGCTCGAGAAGGCCATCAGCAAGCTGCTGTGAGCATTAAACTGCGCAACCGTTTAACGGTCTAAAAGATAACAACCAAAAATAGTTCAAGATATGAAACGAATCAAACGCTATAGCTGTGTGGCAGTGCTGCTGTGCTTGACCTGCCTTTTGGGACAGGCCAGGACCATCACTGTGGATGTGCGGTCGGTCAAGGGAGATCTCACTGAGTTTTTGCGCAATACGGGTAAGTCTGCCACCCACAACGATACTGTGGTGCTGAACTTCGACAAGGGCACTTATAACATCAACGGTTCTGTTGTCTTCAGTAGCCATTTGGTCATCAATGGCCGTGGCGTGAATGAGACAACGGTCATCTTCAATAAAGGCAAGGACCGGCCCGGTTTCAAGGCGTTCAACGACGACTGCTTCATTGATGTGTATGGCACACTCGCCCATCCGTTGTCGGCGACCATCAGCCAGATTTCTTTCCGCATTCAGGACCACAAGGGCATCTTGTGGGAAAATTCTAATAATTATTTCTTCAAGATCAGGCACTGTAACAGCGTGAGCATCACGCATGTGAATAGTTATACCTATAATGCTAACACCACCAATTTTGACTTGCAGGTGTGCTCCAACGTCAACATCACCGATTGTGAAATCACCAACTACAACAACAGTGAACGCGGCGGTTGTCTGTGGCTGCGTGGCGAGACGCATAATGTCAATGTCAAGCGCAACAGGTTCAATAAATATGGCAAAGATGAGGCGATGGCTGTCTTTGACCGACTGGTTGACAATTCCAAGAAGTACATCCGTGGAAAGGCCAACCGAAGCAATATTTTTGTCGAGGATAATGAATTCTACTATGGCTACGATAGCAGGGAAAGGAATCCCGAGACAAATACCGACATGATATTCTCGCTCTTCACCGACCATCGTGAGAGTGAGGACCGCTGCATGACAACCAACTTCCATTTGTCGGGCAACAAGTTCTATGTCAACGACAAGACCACACGCTGCATCTACATCGGGTTTGATCCTGCCGATGACCATCGTGGCATCTACATCGAGAACAATCAGATTATTAATAAGCCGACAGGCCGCACCGAACCCTATTATCGCTGGGACATCGATATCCATGACACGAGCGCATCGACCGACGTCATTGAACTGAATGGCAACAGCGTCCAGAACTACGATGTGGTCATGAACAAGAGCGGCACGACTGGTTACACGTTCTTGCAGATGCGTGGCGGCGAAGTGAACATGGCCAATAACACCGTTGTCAACAACATGTCGAGGGATGCAGCGACGGATAAGCCGTTTGGCGTTCAGCTTGTGTGGTGCCAGCCCTATGGCGTTTCAGCAGTCAACATGACGGGAAACGTGTGCAAGGGTCTTGACTGCGTGGCTCACGCGGGAGCATGGCAAACGGCACAGCACTTTACCTTGATTGCCAGCAACAACTATTTCGCGGGTAATACCCGTGTCCTGTGCGACAACATTGATAACCTTGACCTGAATTTCACAGGCAACACATTCAATAACACTGGTGACGCGTTTTTCCTCCAGGAGTTTGCCAAGCGAGGCACAGTTGTCTTCAACAACAACGAAGTCAATTCTTCCCGTGGACAAGGCTTGTTCATGACTCATAGCTCCAGCAGGGGTTCCACCCATTCCATGCGCTTTGACAAGCTGGAGATAAAGAATAATGTGTTTAAGGGTGTGAGAGGTGAGCATGAAATGCTGAAGCATGTCACCAACAGCAAGAAACGCAAGGTTCATAACAACACCTACAGGATGTAGCGACTGGCTCTTCCTGATTGAACGTTGAATGGGTGCCGTGGCATTGGCTTCGGCACCGTTTTTTTTATGGATTCAGTCCACTGCTGTCCAGCTTCTTGAGCCTTGCCACCACATCTTGAGTGAACGCGTCGGCACCCATTGCATTGAGATGCGCTCCGTCAACAAAATAGCGATCGTTGTGCACATACTTCGGGTCGTTAGAGAAATCCAGCAGCGTGATGCCGCGTTGTGTGCACAAATCCTTGACTGGGGCAATCAGACTGCTGTCCATGCCATACCAGAAGGGTGACACGACAAACACAAAGCGCGTTGTGCTGTTTTCGTCAATCATGCGGTTGAGGTATGCAATCTTGAGTGAGTCTAGTGTTGGCCTCTCAATCAGTTCGGGGGTGAGTTTCATCCTGTCCAGCTCGCCATGCAACGGTTGGAATCCGTTCAAACTGTCGTTTTGGACCGTCGTCATGCAGTCCTTCATGATTTGCAGGAAACGTGAGTTGTAACGGTAAAGCTGGCTCACCATCTTGTATTTTTCCTTCGGGTCCACATCTGCAAAGATGTCAGCGATGCCGTCGCGGTCATAATAGGGCCTGAGCCAACCCAGGAATTTGCGGTTATCCTCTCCTGTGAGCAGGTCATACAACGGCATCACGTCATAGATGACCACCTTGGGAGCGTAGCGTTGGCAAATCAAGTGGAAGCGTCCATAATTCAAGATGGCTCCGTTCCCGTCTTGGCCGCAGTTATAGCATGACAGCCCGGTTGAGTCGGTGATGATGGAGGGATGATAATGATGGATGGCGCGCGAAGAGCCGAAAATGAGAATCTCTTGGTTCGTCTTGTTGCAGATGTACTCGTTGCGAGCGGTTTCACCACCTGTGGCGCGACTTGTCAATCTGGAAAAAACGAATCCCGTCACCACATCAATCAAGACGATGATGCTCAGGAAGACGGCTATTTTGATGAGGTGGCGCATCATAAGGATCAGAATTTGGCATAAATGAACTGGTCGGCACTGAATACGCCGCACAACATGATCAGCACTAGAGTGATGACACAAGAAGCCCACCGCACCGCAGGTCGCTTGTTGTCAAACAGGCGCAAACGCGTCGGGAAGAATTCTTCGAGCAAATCGTTGACGAACAACAACCCCACACCTAAAGCCATCAGCAGCAAATCGGTGGCTGTGGGAAGAAAGACCGAGTGGGGGAGAGACAGGTCAAATATCCTCTGGATAACGTGGCAGGCGTCGCCCAATGTGGGCATTCTGAAGAATATCCAGGCAAAATTGACAATCAAGAATGTGATAAGGATTTTAACCGTCTTCCCGAACGTGCCATAACGGCATCGCTGCTGGTTCAGCATCTTCTCGATGATTTGGCAGATGCCGTGCATACAGCCCCACACGATGAAGGTCCAGTTGGCTCCGTGCCAGATGCCGCTCACGAGGAAAGTCACAAAGATGTTCCAATAGTTGCGCAGGCGTGAACAGCGACTGCCTCCCAGTGGGATATAGATATAGTCCTTGAGCCACATCGACAACGATATGTGCCATCGGTGCCAAAAGTCGGTCACGCTCACCGCAAAATAAGGATATCTGAAGTTCTGGGTCAACTCAAAGCCCAATGTCTTCCCCACACCGATGGCCATAAGCGAGTATCCCGCAAAGTCGGCATAAATCTGTATGGTGTAGAGCACGCTGGCGATAAAGCACGACATTCCCGAATAGTTCATGTAGTTGGGCAAAACCGTATCTACATACAACGCCACCCTGTCGGCCACAACCACCTTCATGAACATGCCCCACAAAATCATTCTTAGTCCAGCGGTCACCATGGGCCGGTCATATCGGGGACGCAGGCGCTTCAACTGTGGAATGACCAATGAGGCTTTGTTGATGGGACCAGACAGGATGCTGGGGAAAAAGGAGATGAACAGCGCATAGGTCAAGAAGTCTTTCTCGGCATCCTGCCGCTTGTAATAGACGTCCCACAAGTAGCCCAGGGCTTGGAACGTGAAGAAGGAAATGCCGATGGGTATCGCCCAGTTCAGGCCCGGCAAATGAAAATGCAATCCCACCATCGACAGCGCATGGGTCACACTGTCGTTCACGAAGTTGAAATACTTGAAAAAAGCCAGTGGCAGCAACGCAGCTATCACGCCTGCTGTGACCAACGCCTTGGGGCGTTTGGCTTTGTCCAGCTTCAGCGCAGCAAGATAGGTCACCAGGGTCACTCCCAGCAATATCAAAGCATAGACTGGTCTCCATTGCATATAGAGCAGATAGCTCACAATCAGCAAGAAGAGATTCCTGAGCTTGACCTGCTGTGCCGGGATGGCATAGTATAGCAGGAAAATGCAGGGGAAAAGCACTATGAAGTTGATGGAATTGAAAATCATCAGCTATGAAATTGCTATTGTGTTGAGCATCTGCACATGATTATTGCACAATTACAAGGTGAGGTCACGCTGGTGGTCAAGCGTCTTGATGACCCGCGCCGGGATTCCCCCCACGACGGTGTTCGACGGCACATCCTTGACCACGAGCGCCCCGGCACCGATGAGCACGTTGTCGCCCACGGTGATACCTCCCAGCACCTTGGCACCACAGCACACTTCCACGTTGTTGCCAATCACAGGAGCCTTCAAGTCATGGTCATATCCCAGAGTGACATGATGATAGATTTTGCAGTTATCACCAATGGACTGGGCCGAGATGATGCTGCTGAAACCGTGCTGGATCATCAGCCCTCCGCCAACGTCGGTCGTGGTGATATAGAGATGTTGCATGGGACGCATCCACCAACTGAACAACAGGCGTTTAATGCCCATCCGCCGATACAACACCGAGCGGTATTCAGGGTAGTTGGCCGCTAAATATGCCATGCCTGTGATATTGTCGGCCACATGCCGCCAGCGTGTCCACTGACGACGATCGGCTCTTGCCAATCGTCGCTGCTCCGGGCTCAAGATTGCCCACATCAGTGCCGCTATGGGCAACATCAAGTAACCGCGCAGTTTGAAAACCTTCTCTAGCATAGTCCTCTCTTTTATTTTGCTTGATGGCAAAATTACACTTATTTTCCCTATTATCCACGATGCGGCGTGTTAAATGTGCAACTGTGTTGAGAAAAAGCACGTAGAGAACGGTGAATTGCTCTCCCGACAAGCAATAATCAGTCATGGGCTCCGTTTTTTAGATAGCAACCTAAAATGAAAACTAGACACAGTCAGATGTCATGAAGAAGTCCCTTTTTCTCACTTTGCTGTTGGCGATGTCCTCCTTACAATGCATTCATGCCCAGAACACATTGCGCCCTCGTGGCGACGTGAATTGCGATTGGGAGGTGAATGTCGGCGATGTGAACGCACTGGTGGACTCGGTGTTGGCAGGTGCAAGCTACCATTCATTCTACACCTATGCCCACGATGTGAACGGCGATAAAGAAATCAACATCGCCGACATCAATCTGCTAATCGAAGCCATCTTGGGTAAAGAATTGCCCCCGATGCCGTCCTATTCGGGAACGCTGCCCGTGCTGTTCATCAACACCGAGGGGCATAAAGATATCGTAAGCAGGGAAAAGGAAGACTACCTGCAAGCTGACTGGTGGCTCGACAATATGGACCTTGAGGGCGTCGAATCCATCGGGTCGACTGATGAACCACTAGGGATGCAGATTAAGGGTCGAGGCAACTACTCATGGACGAATTACAGCAAGAAATCGTTCAGACTTAAGTTAGACGAAAAACAGAGTCTGTTTGGAATGCCATCAAGTCGTCATTGGACTTTATTGGCTAATGCTTCGTCTAGAGATGGCCAGATTGAGAACACACTTCCCTATGAAATTGGACGCCGAATGGGTATGTCGTGGAATCCGCATGTGGAGCCCGTCGAGGTGGTACTTAATGGACAGTACATCGGTATGTATTTTCTGACAGAGAAAATCAATATCGCTAAGAATCGTGTCAACATCACTGAGCAGAAAGACTATGAGACTGACCCCGAAAAAGTCACTGGCGGCTGGCTGTTGGAAATCGACAATTATATTGAGCCAAACAATATCACTTTCATTGAGGGCAACGGCAAGCCTTTTTGGGTTACACCACACTCTCCTGAGGAACTGAGTGACGAACAACGAAATTACATTACCGACTATCTCCTTCAAACCGATTCGGCCATCTATGTGAATGATAAGGACGACAATTTGTGGGAAAGTTTTATCGATATTGATTCACTGGCTGTCTATTATGTAGTTCAGGAAATTGTCCATAACCTTGAGGCGTTCAATGGCAGTTGCTATATGCACAAGGACCGTGGAGATAGCACTAAACTGGTGTTTGGTCCGATATGGGATTGTGACCATTCCTATTTCGACACAATGGGTGGAGCTCAGTTTAATTATTTCATTTACCAAAATGTTCCCTCAAATTGGTACTCGAGGTGGATCGGAGAAATCGCTAAATTTCCACGATTTCAGTCAACGGTGCGACACTATTGGAAGCAGTTCTATGAGGAAGTATATCCTTCGATAGATTCCTATCTCGATGCCTTTGGCGCCAAAATAGAGCAAGCAGGGTATCATGACGTCGAGAGATGGCCACAATACGTAGGCAATTACAATATTCCTTACCGTATCAATACTTATGGACGTCCATATTTCCACAGGAAAGTGGCTTGGCTACAATCGCAGTGGGGAAGTGAAGAATGAGGAATTAGGAATTAGGAGGTGCCCATTCCCTACAATTATTCTATCTCGAGTGTTGAGAGTGTTTATAAGTCCAGTTGCTGGCGGGTGGCAGCGGCAATGGTGTTCCAATTGTATTTTTCAAGGTTGTAGTGCTGTGGCTCGTTGGGGCTGTTGAGCAGTCGTGTGATAGCGACACACAGGGCATCCACGTCCTTGACGGCGAAGTAGTTTTGCTGGGGTAGTTCCAACTGACTGGTGCCTGGGATGTCGCTGCACAGGACGGGCAGCCCGTAGGCCATCGCTTCGAGCAGTACCATCGCAAATCCCTCGTTGACTGATGGCAGAATCAGTGCTCGGGCATGGCTGTAGAGCTGTCGCAGGTCTTCGCCTGTAGTGAATCCCGTGAAAACGACTTTTTTCCCTGTATCAAGCTGTTCTAGCAGTTCTTGATAGGTGTTGTCATGGTCGCTGGCGCCGGCAATGACGACTTGGGAGACCTGCGGCAGGCGGTTCGCAGCTTCGACGAGATACTCAAGGCCTTTTTCAGGCGTGAGTCGTCCCACGGCTAGCAGATAGTTGGCTGCCTTGATGCCGTGCTTGTCAAGGAAAGAGGTGGACTCACTGCGCGACACGTGGTCGATGCCGTTGGGGATGAAAACGCTCTTGTTGAGGGCACCGCATTTCTCCATCTGATACTTGTTGACAAAGATGACGCGGTTGCTGAAGTGGAGAGAGATTTTCTCGCACTGACGCAGAAGCCAGCGGGCGGGAGCGCTCCACTTGTCGTGCTCGTAGTTGGGGCTGTGATAGGTGAGCACCACAGGTAAGCCCATGAGACGCAGCAACGGCGCGAACATGCCTGGCCCGATGTTGTGGACATGCACCACGTCGGGACGGTGAAACGCGATGTGCAGCACGCTCAAGAATGTGTGCCACACGGCTTCGAAGCCCTTGATGCGCGTTGAGGGCAGGTCGATGAATTCAATGTTGGGGAAGGTCTGTGCTGATTGGTCGGTGAGGTAGGCACGACGTCGGTAAAGGCGGACGTGGACGTCGTCCATGTGGGTGTAGAGGTGATAGCTGTGAACTTCGACGCCACCCTGGATGCCAGGGAAACCGCGTGTTCCTATCACCGCTATCGTCTTCATAAGTTTTTGGCTTATAGTCCCTAGTCCTTAGTCCTTAGTTGTTAGCAAGTACCAACTTCTAACTCCTAACTCCTAACTTCTAACTGAATTGAATTAGTCCCAGCAAATATCCTGGCCCTTGCGTATGCGCCACTTGTTCTTGAGGATCCACTTGATGGGTACCCATGGACGGCGCACCATATCATGGCGCTCGGTGACGATGAAGGCGCAGTTGCGCTTGCAGTTACGCACCTTCTCCATGGCCTCTCGAGCCTTGTCGCTGGCCATGATGTTCTCGAAGGAGTCCTCCTTAATGTTGCCGATTTTCCACTCCTCGCTGCTGCCGTTGCAGGGGGTGACATTGCCCCAGGGGTCGATGAAGAAAAAGTCGCTCAACGCGCCGCAAGGCGGACGGTACTCGTCGGTGTCACCGCGCAGACGGCGGTGAATCGAACGGTTGAAGTAGGCGCGGCCATAGTCTTTCAAGCGGTCCTTGATGTGGCGTCGCTTGCTGGTGAGCAATGCCTTGACAAAGAGTTCGTGCTGGCGCAAGGCCTCTTCGCTTTCAATCTGGTTGTCGTCCTTGTGGAAATACCAAGAGTTGTGGACCGCGCTGTTGCCCAACTCCACATCGAGTGCCACGCACAGGTCGTACAGGTGGAGCAGGTCCATGTAGTTGTCTGGCGAAATGACCACCGAGAAGCCGATGTTCTTGCATTTGGTCTTTTTGAGTTCCAGCATGGTGCGCAGGGCGTGGTCAAAGCCGTCCTTAATGCCGCGCTTGGCGTCGTTGATTTTGGGAAGCCCCTCGACGCTCACGCGAATGAGAATTTTGGGATATTTGTTGGCGAGCTCAACGATTTTCTTGGTATTGTAACCGTTG
>DAIREJ010000024.1:0-20796 GCA_036795635.1 Sodaliphilus sp. | reverse complement strand
GTTGTTGCCAGCCACGGCCACGGCCTACGACTTCGAAGTCGATGGCATCTACTATTTCATCTACAACAACGAAGCCATAGTGACCAACGGCAACTCTTGGGGTTGGGATTGGGAATATGGTAGTTATGCTGGTGATGTTACAATCCCTGAAACAGTCACCTATGACGGTACAACCTATTCCGTCACAGGGATCAGCTCCTCTGCGTTCGCAAACTGCAATGAACTGACAAGCGTGAGCATCCCCAACTCCGTCATCACCATTGAGAGCTATCCGTTCGCTGCCTGCAGCAGCCTAACAAGCATCGTTGTGGATAGTGGTAACCCAAAATACGATTCCCGTAACAATTGCAATGCCATTATCGAGACAGCAAGCAACACATTGATTGCGGGCTGCATGAACTCCGTTATCCCCAACTCGGTCACAACCATCGGCAAAAACGCGTTCCATGGCTGCAGTGGCCTGACAAGCGTGAGCATTCCCAACTCGGTCACCACCATCGGCGAGATGGCGTTCGCTCGCTGCGGTAACCTGACCAGCGTGAACATCGGCAACTCCGTCTCGGAAATTGCAGACTGGGCGTTTGTTTCCTGTAGCAGCTTGACCAGCATCATTGTGGATAACGGTAACCCAAAATACGATTCCCGCAACAACTGCAACGCCATTATCGAGACAGCAAGCAACACATTGATTGCGGGCTGCATGAGCACCGTCATCCCCTGCTCAGTCATTTCAATTGGCTACAGTGCGTTTTATGACTCCAGTGGTTTGACGAGCGTGGACATTCCCAACTCGGTCACAACTATCGGCAAAGACGCGTTCTATGGCTGCAGCGGCCTGACAAGCGTCACCATCCCCAACTCGGTCACAACTATCGACGACTATGCGTTCCAATCTTGCTCCAATCTGACGAGCGTGGACCTCCCCAACTCCATCACTGCCATCAGCGATGGTGTGTTCGGGTGGTGTTATCATCTAACGAGCGTGGAGATTCCCAACTCTGTCACAACCATTGGCAACAGTGCGTTCTATAATTGCAGCCAACTGACGAGCGTGGACATCCCCAACTCGGTCACTACAATCGGTAACGGTGCTTTCATGTACTGTTCTGGACTAACTAACCAGGACATCCCCAACACTGTCAACTACATCGGCCAAGGTGCGTTTTCTTACTGCACCGGCCTGACGAATGTGACTATCCCCAACTCTGTCACCCACATCGAAGAGGAAGCGTTTAGTTGCTGTTGGGAGTTGACTGATGTATATAGCCACATTACCGATCTCTCAAACGTCACGAGTGGTGATAATATATTCATGATAGATGACAGTGATTATGACTATTCGGGTCGCACGCTTCATGTGCCGCACGGGACGGCCGATACCTACCAAGCCGACGAGCGGTGGTATCCCTATTTCGGGCAGATTGTGGAGATGGAGCCTGAAACGGTCTTGATTGGTGACGTGAACGGCGATGGCGAGGTCAATCTCGCTGATATCAATGCTATCGTTGACATCATCTTGGGAGGAAATGGCGATAGCGCAGCTGCTGATGTGAACGATGACGGTGAAATCAACATTGGCGACTTGAATGCCATTATCAATATCATCCAGACAACAGAAACAGGAGATGACAAGCACAAATGGGTTGACTTGGGTCTGCCTAGCGGCACGTTGTGGGCTGCATACAACGTGGGTGCCGACGCTCCTGAGGAATACGGTGACTACTTCGCCTGGGGCGAGACCGAACCCAAGGAAGTCTATGATTGGAGCACCTACAAGTGGTGCAATGGCACCCATGATTCGTTGACAAAGTACTGCTCCACCAGCGGTTATGGCGTACTTGACTACAAGAATGAGCTGGAGTGCGAGGACGATGCGGCTTACGTGAACTGGGGACCATTATGGTGCATGCCGACCCATGAGCAGCAGGTAGAGTTGATGAATGTGTGTACCTGGACCCAGACTACGCTTAACGGCGTGAATGGATATCAGGTCACCGGGCCCAATGGGAACATACTGTTCTTTCCCTATACCGGCGAGCGTTCAGGCAGTCAGCTCATGTATGCAGGCTCATCGGCTGGCTATTGGCCACGAACGCTTTTTGCTGCCGATGCGGGTCAAATCATGTACTTGCGATGGAACGAAGTGCGCACAGCCTGGACCTACCGCTGCATGGGCTATACTGTGCGTGCCGTGCGTTCCCAGCAACTCATTGTCGAGCAGCAGAACTTTGACTTTGGAGAGGTACCCATCGGGCAGACACGTAGAGGCGAACTGACCATCTTAAATAATACTGCCGAGGCCCAGACCTTGACCGTTTGTGCCGATGAGCCTTTCTTACTGGAACGGGGAGAAGGCAGTGCTTCGAACATCACCGTAGTAGTGCCAAGCAACTCCAGCGGCACGGTGAAGGTAGTTTACACGGCAACCGAGCCAGGTGAATTCAACGGCGACGTGACTTTCCAGAGTCCGGCATTTGATGGAGGTGAGCGGGTGATTCCCGTCCAGGCTTTTGCCTACTCCGACAATGTTCCTGAGCACAGGTACGTAGATCTTGGCCTGCCCAGCGGCACATTGTGGGCGACCTGCAACGTGGGTGCCAGCGCTCCCGAGGAATTAGGCGATTACTTCGCTTGGGGCGAGACTGAGCCTAAGGATGACTATTCATGGACAACCTACAAGTGGTGTAACGGCAGTGATCATACTCTGACAAAGTACTGTACCTACGATTATTTCGGCACGGTAGATAATCTGACCGTTCTTTATCCAGAAGATGATGCTGCCACTGTGAACTGGGGCTCGTCGTGGTGCATGCCGACCAAGGAACAGTTTTTGGAGTTGTCCAGTTACTGCTCAAAAATATGGACGACGCGTAACGGCGTAACTGGATATCTGTACATTGGTCCAAACGGTAATACACTGTTCTTGCCCGCGACTGGCAAACGCATGGGCAACTCGCACCAAGAGAGTGGGACAAGAGGATATTACTGGTCACGCTCGCTTGTCGAGAATATCACCTACTCGGCTTGGTGCCTCAACTTCGGTTCGGACTATATGCAATCTTCGAGCAACTCACGAAACCTAGGGATTACCGTGCGTGCCGTGCGCATGTCACAGGAATAAGCCGCTTCCCTGCTGCACAAAGAAACGCGCAATCCATCATCGGTATTGGAATGACAAATAATGAAGTGACTCCCATAAACTTAAACGACAATGAAAAATATAATCACATCTGCACTCCTGCTGCTGGCGCTGATGCTGCCAGCCACTGCCACGGCCCAGTTCTTTGAGGTGGACGGCATCTATTACAGCATCAATGACGACCAGGTCTCAGTCTCTGTCACCTATCTAAAAAACAGTGACGGCTCCAGTGCCTGTCCTTACAGTGGTGACATCACCATCCCCGAGACGGTCAATTATCTTGGGACGACCTATACAGTATCCAGCATCGGCAGATGGGCGTTTAAAGGCTGCACAGGGCTGACGAGCGTGATTATTCCCAACTCGGTCACCTCTATCCGCGACTCCGCGTTTGAGTACTGCACGGGGCTGACGAGCGTGACCATCGGCAACTCGGTTACGGTCATTGAGGAGTATGCGTTCAGGGGGTGCAACGGCCTGACAAATATCACTCTCCCCAGCTCACTTTGCGACATCGGCAACGATTCGTTTTTGGGCTGCAGTGGCTTGACGAGCATCGCCATCCCGGACTCGGTCACCCACATCGGCGTCTTTGCCTTTGCTTTCTGCAACAATCTGGCATCAACTATCGTCATCCCCAAGACGGTCATCTCGATTGGCGAAGGGCTGTTTCATTACTGCACGGCCCTGCCCGGCATCATAGTTGATAGCGAAAATCCGACATACGATTCTCGCAACGATTGCAATGCCATCATTGAGACTTCAAGCAACAAATTGATTGCAGGGTGCAAGAGCACTGTTATTCCTAATACTGTCAAGGCCCTCGGCTATGGTGCCTTCTCAGGCTGCACAGGCCTTAAGAACATCAACATCCCCAACTCGGTCACTCACATCGGCGACTTCGCGTTCTCTCTTTGCGAAGGCCTGACGGGCATCGCCATCCCCAGCTCGGTCACCTATATCGGTGGAGGGGCGTTCTATAACTGCAGCGGGCTAGCCGACGTGTACAGCAATATCGCCGACCCATCGGCAATCTCAATGGACTATGACGTGTTCTATCAGGACCCTGAGCACTATTCAAGTCGCACGCTTCATGTGCCCGAAGGGACGGTTGACGCCTATCAAGACGACTTGCGCTGGTCTCGGTTTTTCGGACAGATTGTGGATGACTTAATCCCTGAAACTCTGATTGGTGACGTGAACGGCGATGGCGAGGTCAATATCGCTGATATCAATGCCGTCATCGGCATCATCTTGGGAGGAAATGGTGATACCACAGCTGCCGATGTGAACGGTGACGGCGAGGTCAATATCGCCGACGTCAATGCTGTCATCGCCATCATCCTGAGCGGCGATGAGGAGCCCGAACATGAGTGGGTTGACCTGGGTCTGCCCAGCGGCACGCTGTGGGCAACCATGAACGTGGGCGCCAACAGCCCCGAGGACTACGGCAACTACTTCGCCTGGGGTGAGACCGAGCCCAAAGAGGTCTATAACTGGGAGACCTACAAGTGGGGTGACGGTTCTTCCCGAGAACTGACGAAGTACTGTACCAAAAGCAGTTATGGAACAGTCGACGGCAAGACAGAACTGGATCCTGAAGACGATGCCGCCCAGGTGAATTGGGGCCCGTCGTGGCGCATGCCGACCTTAGAGCAGCTGGATGAATTATGCAACTACTGCACTTGGCATTGGACTCAAATAAATGGCGTTAATGGTTATCGGCTCATCGGTCCCAACGGAAATGCCATTTTCTTGCCCGCTGCTGACTGTCGCCACGATGATTATCCCGACATTGAGGGTTCGTTTGTCAACTACTGGTCACGCACACTTGACCCCGACACGAACGTATTTGGTCGTGTGCTGAGTTCCATATCGGAGGACGTGTGGAACGTGTACTACGGCCTGCGCGACTACGGGTACAGCGTGCGTGCTGTGCGCATTTCAGCGAATTAATAGCTATTGGTGTCCCTAACTTTTTCATTCATGATCTCGGACCACTACCCCTTGAGGGCCAACTTCAGGATTTAATATGTCCATACATACCAAAGCAGGGGCTTCACTCGAGAGTGAAACCCCTGTTAGATTTCGTCAGCCCTGAAGGGCTTTGCGGATTACTTCACCACCTTGGTGGTTGAAGTCGTGCCGTCGGTGTAGGTCGTTACCACGATGTTCACACCGCTGAACGGTGTTTCGCTTTCCTGACCTGCAACGTTAATGTAGCGCACGGCAGCCACCTCACGGTCGGCATTGATGTTCTCCACGCCAGTGTTGTCGTTGACCATCGTGAAGGCATCATCGGCAATGTAAACCTCGTGGTGATTGGTCACGAGAACCACAGCTGCCAACGTGATGACAGCCTCGTTGGCGTCAAAGTCCTCGTCGGCAGTAATAGTAAATCTCATTACATTGCCATCATTACCCTCGAAGGAGGCCAGGCTCAATGACGCGCCAACAAGTGCATAAGCGCTCTCATTCTGCTCGTGCTGCTGCACGAAGAACGAGTGGTCCTTGCCACGGTCCTGACCGTTGACAGCAGTGAGCTTCAAGCCCTGGGGCAACAACACCTGGCATTGCAAAGCAGTGTAATCGTGCTCGACATTATTCAAAGCGACGTCAAGTGTGCGGGTCTCTCCCGGCGCGATGGTCAGCTTCGGTAACACGAACTGGTCGCCCGTGGCACTCCAGCGTACCGGCAGCATGCGCTGACCGCCATCCCTGAATTTTTTGGCCGAGCCATATACCAGGTAGTCAATCAAGGCGGTCAAGTCGTCCATACCTATAATGCCGTCACCATTCATATCAGCTCCCTGTATGCTGAAATCAGGAGCGGAACCATAGACCAGATAGCTGATTAAGGTGGTCAAGTCGTCCATACCTACAACACCGTCACCATTCACGTCACCGCGAATAAATGTCTGGGGGAAGAAGAAGTTCATCCACTGGTCAGCAGCCTTGTAGCGTTCAGTACTCTCATTTGAGGGAGCGATGAGCGGCACAGTAGGTTGATTCACACCGGCCCAGACCTCTCTACCCAGAGCAGGAACCTGCTCGGCATCGGTCTTGAGGGTTTGCATCCCGATCATACCAGCCATGGCATAATCGCCCAGATAGGTCAGCGTGGAAGGCAAACGCATGGTGTCCATCTCCTGGCTCACGTTATAGAGTGCATAATTGCCGATGGTGATCACGCCCTCGCGCAACATCTCGCCCGCATTCAGGATTCCGTCACCGGCAAAAGTGTAATCTTTGATATTCTCGATCGTGTGGCGGGGGGATGACGGAGCAAAGCGACCATGACCACCCTTCTTTGCGCCAGGCAGGATGACACTGGTCAGCTGCGGGTTATGCGCCAAGGCACCCTCACCCAGCTGAGTCATACCAGTGGGCAGCAGCATGGTTGACAACTGCGTCTGAGCGAAAGCCCAGTCACCGATGGTGCCGACACCCAGATTCTCGATGTCGATAGTTGCAAGACCCGAGTTGATGAATGCCTCATCATCGATGCGGTTGATGTGGCAGGCAGGGTCAATGTTTATTGATGTGAGGGAGATACAACCGCTGAAGACGGCCTTCAGGATGTAGCTTACCGAAGGACCGAGGGTCACCTGGCTCAAGTTGACGTCACCCAGGAAGCAGAAGTCACCCAGCATGGCACCCTGCATGGTAGCGCTGGTCAGGCTCTCGCAGCGGGCGAATACGCCCTTGCCCATGCTAGCCACGGTGGCAGGCACGACGACGCTCGTCAAGCCCGAACCGGCGAAAGCATAGTCATCGAGTCGAGTAACCGTGGCGGGCAGCGTCACCGAACGCAAGCGGTCACAACCGGCAAACGCTGCGAAGCCGACGCCCTCGAGCGTGGCGGGCAACGTCACCGAAGTGAGCTTTTTGCCGAAGAACGCCGTGCGCGGAATCTCATTGGCACGGTAGATGGTGACTGTGCTGTACAGCGGTTTCTCCTGACTGATGGCAGTGATGGTCACCTGGCTCAAGTCAATCGACGTGAGCTCGTTCAGTTTATCGGTAATGAACAGGAAGTCGCGGGCATCCATTGTTCCGGTAACCGTGAGCTGCGTAAGCTCAAGGTTGGTCACCTTATCAGACAGTTGTCCAGCGGTGTTATTCACTGTGACAGCGTGACCAGTCATGGCCACTGCCGCAGCAATAAGCAGGAAAGAAAAGAATTTGCGCATATCTTATTTCTTGTTTCTTAATGTTCTAACTCGCAAAAGTACACATTTTTTCGCTGTGACAATGATATTTAACTATTTTTTTGCATTTCCCCGATGTGATTTCGCCATCACAGTAAGAAACGAAGGCTCACCATGACGGATGAGCCCTCGTTATCAATAATCAAAAGTTTGCTCGCTTAACGCAGCACCTTGCATGAGGTCATGCTGCCGTCGTTGTAGCGGGTCACCACGATGTTGATACCCTCGAACGGCGTCTCGCTTGCCTGTCCCAGGATGTTGTAGTAGCGTACGCTGACCACATCCTTAGCAGTGAAGTCAACAATCTCACGCACAGCAGTGGGAGGATTATGAGCATCATCGACCGACAAGTCAAGCGGATAAACCTTAATAGAATTGCTTGTGGCATCGGAATCCAGGGCTGACGCATTGCGCTTGCCCGAAGGCTGGCTGTTGCTCTTGCGGTGACCATAGTTATAGTCAGACCTCATGATAGCAACGTGGAACATATAGTAAGCATCGTCCTGAAGATCACTCTCTACTGAGCCATAGGTCTCCTCATCGGACAAACCGCTAGTGGTTTCACGATGGTTATACTGCCACAGATCATCCGTCATGGTGAAAGCGCCATCCAAGTTATAGCCGTTAATGCTGTAACCCTCACGCTCATAGATGGTGAACTGGCGCAAATCCTTATTCCAAACGGCCCATACTTGGGCAATTTCTTGGATCTTAGGATTCATGAAGAACAAGCAGGTGTCAATGGAATGACCGTTGTACTCACCCTCGAACCAGTAACCAGTGTACTCACCCCAGTTGAGGTTGGGCTCGTAGAAGTTACTGCTCACGTAGTGGTTCAAGATGTAAGTGTCAGATTCATCTATGGGATCAGCGATGAAGCCGGGATAGCCGCTCATCGGATCAGCGTTGACCTTGGTCGGTGACTGCACCAGTTTAATGCGATAATTCAAGTCATCGACATAGTAACCAATAACTGAGTTATTGGCGAACTCATGGCCGACATAATCCTCAGGCTTATTAGTCTCAGTAATGATATCCGAGAAGTCGAGCATTACCCAGTTGCTCTGTTCCCATTCGTCCTGTTGGAAGGCGTTTTCAGTGGATTTGAGCTTAGCCATCCTCACGTAATCCAACTGGTTATCGCGCTTGTATGTAGCGTCGATTGAAGCATAGTTCTGGTCCTTAGCCCAGAGGATGTTCTTAGCAGCCCAGACACCAATCAGGCGGTCGCTCACGGTCACCTGCTCGGTGGTGCTGGTCTCGAAGTCACGCTCGATAACATGCAGCGGGGTCACTTGTGCGCCATACAGGAATACAGGCTCGTTCAGGCTACCATCGGCATAAGTCGAGAAGGTGCGTCCGTTAGCAAAGTAGCGCATCGTGTGTACCGTACCTTCATAGGTGAAGGTGATAGTGGCAGGATAGCTCTTGTCAACATCGTTATTGTTCTCACCCACGGTAACGGTGGCCACGTCATAGCCGCTTGCGTCGTGTGACGAGGTAGTCACAAGGTTAGCGTAGTCATTGGACTCAACATACAGGTAACCACCATCACCCGTCAAGCTCTTGAAGTAGTAACGGTTACCCGAAACCTGCTCAAGAACGAACTGGGCGATATCATCATTACCATAGACAATCTCCTTGGTGTTATCCTTGAACAGCACACCCGTCGAACCACGGTTAGTAGCATTCTGGGTGTTGCTCATACCCATGTTGGCTGCCTTGTTGACAATTACATAGATGTTGCCGACAACAGGAGCGGCCTTCAACAGGTGATACTCAATACCGTTAGAACGTGCAAACGTGTAGGTCTCGGTCACCTCGTTGCTATACAAGGTATTCTCACCCGAAACGATGCTGCTCACAGCGGTGATTGTGGTCGTCTCATCCACAGTAACATCAACGCTTTGGCCAGCCTCGAGCGTGTATTCAACACCGTTAACAGTGTAGGTTGTCACGGCGCTACTACCCACCTCGTTGTGGTCGGTAATTGTTACCGTAAGGCTCTCAGTGCCAGTTACAACCGGAATCACTTGACTTGCAGGTGAAATGGTCGGATCCACAATACCCTCGATGGTATAGGTCTCGGTTACAACCTCGGAACGAACCATATCATTATAGTTAGTGCCGTCAAGTTTCTCGGCAGGCACCTCAGCATAGGCTTGGATGGTAGTGGTGCTGTTCACGGTAATCGGATCAGTGTAAACAGCCCATTCTTCCATGTCATCGGTCTTGTAATAGATAACCACACCCTCGGCGGCCCATTCGGGATGGGTAGCGGTGATATCCACAGTCACAGGCTCGTAGGAAGTCGTCGTAGCCGGAGCCATTACAGGCTTGTAAGCCCACAGGAAGTCGATGGGACAAATCTCGAACGGGGGCTCATAAAGACTATAGTAGTCAACGACGCCATAGACGTCGAAGGTCGCACCGGCATTTTGCTTGGCGGTGAAGAAGGCCTGATCATAGTCACCCAAACACTGGATCTGGTCAGTGTAAGTGTTTCCACCTGTGGTGTACTCACAGGTACCGGCACTCCAGCGGTAGAACTTGTCATAGTAGTAAGCATCGGCAGTACCGTCATTAATCAGACTGGTGTGCTTGGGATCATTCTCACTCAAATCAGTTACATCACGCAAGCTGGTGTTGCGCAGGTGCACATAGTGTCCCCAAACGTTATCACCATCGGGAGTACCGGCAACGATGACATCGTTGGTCATCTCCTCAGGGATGATTTCGCTCCAACCTATCGTCGAGCTGGGCCAAGTATAGACGGTGTGAGCGTTGGTACCCAACTGAATGTGGAAGTTACGTTCCCAAATGTTGGTTAAACCACTGATCTGGCTACCATC
Source organism: Sodaliphilus sp. (assembly GCA_036795635.1). Lineage (GTDB taxonomy): Bacteria > Bacteroidota > Bacteroidia > Bacteroidales > Muribaculaceae > Sodaliphilus. Next base: position 10,594 of record DAIREJ010000024.1, on the reverse strand, counting down.
AATCCAATCACCCATCTTGAAGATAGTCTTACCCGAAGTGTCACGCTTACCGAAGTAAACGCAAGCATAGTCGGTATTGTCGCGCAGGAAGCAGAACTCGGCAAATTCACCATTGTTGGTATAAGTTGAGTGGTAAACGATCTGAACGGGGTTCAGCAGATGAGCGGTAACACCTGTCGGACAGTTGTCATTGAAGTCCTTCAAGGTGGCATAGGTATATTCAGTCTGAGGCGCTGCTACAATCGTGTACCAGCCCTCGGCAATGGTGCTGACATAGTTGCCGATGTAAGCGATAGCCTTCACATAATAACTCTTGCCGACCTCCATATCGATGGGTGTGCCGTCATAGTAGGTTGAAGACTTCGTCGGATCGTCAACGGCATTTGCATTGGGAGCGGTGGTGCCGCTTACCTCAACAATTTCGTAGTAGATGTCGGCGTTGGGCGTCGTGCAACCAATCTGCAAGGTCTGATCACCGTAGTAGATGTGGTTCACCAGAGGTGAGAAGAACGGAGTAGCCACGTCGATCATCTTTTCAACGCGGGTATAGGTTGCGCTGGCCACATCGCTGGTGAGACCGCTGTAAACGGCGATAGCGTTCACAGTCACTTGTGAGCCAATCTCTTCAAGTGCTACACTGAAGGGACCGTCATACAAGGTGCCGTTCTGGGCACTGGGCGTGCTACCGTCGGTGGTGTAGTAAATGGTGCAACCAGTGGGATTGCCCGTCAGCGTCACGTTTACGCTCGATGCGGTAGTGATGCGCGAGTCAGGAATGATGGTTACACTGGGAACACCCCAGGTGTAGGTCACCTCAGTCACAGGGCTGATATTGCCTTGACCGTCAACGGCAATGGCCTTGATGGTCGTTGTCGTTCCAGCATTGTAGTTTGCAGTGAACGTGCCGTTATAAACCGGGCTGTTCGCAGTCGGCTCACTGCCATCGGTCGTGTAGTGAATAGTTGTTTCACTATCACCAGTGATTTCTACCGTCTGGTTCTCGTAGTAAGTGCCAGTAGCAGGCGTAATCACGGGAGCATCCACTTGCGGTGCGCAGTCATAGACGATCGTGAAGCCCTTGAGGTAAGCACGTCCACTGGAACTAATCGTGATAGATGTAATTTCATTGCCATTGAAGTCAAGCGAGTAGTTAGCATAGCCGGAGGTCAGTGCACTGGTGGTCTGCGACTCGCCAGAGCTGGTCTCCACGGTAAATGTAACCTCGCTGGTATTATACTGCTTTGCATTCACGATGACATGAGTCACTTTCCACGAATTAACAAGTTCGTCATCCAGATTGAACGTGATGGTACCTCCAGTGCTCGAATTACCGAACTTGAGACCTGTAGCACCCTTATAAACTCGAGCGATATCGGAAATCGAACTGATATAGTCATCTCCTTCAAGATAATAATCTTGTATTGAAGTATTGGTGACATTGGCGCTTGCATCAGTTTCGTTGTCATCAAACACAATATCAACATCGCACACGGCGCTGATAGTGAAGGTGTAGCTTACCGATTCACTCTGTGTACCCTCATCATTGACGCAGTAGGCACTGATGGTGGTCGCCGAGTTGATAGTCACCTGATGGGGGTTGGTCACCTGCTGACCGTCAACATAGAGTGTGCAGCCCTCGGGGGCAGTGATAGTCACCACAGTACCGGCAGACACAGCACCACCAGGACGGCTGAATACGGGAGCATCGGGAGCAGGAGCGTAGTCGCGGGTATAGGTTGCGCTGACCACGTCGCTGACCACACCGTTGACCGTCGAGCGGGCATAAACCGTCACGCTCTGGCCAACAGTGGCTACCGTAGCGGTGAAGCCGTCGGTATAGGACTGCCAGTTGGAGCCGTCAGTGCTCCACTCAATAGTACCTGCAGGATCAGATGTGATGGTACCGCTGATGCTCGGTCCAGTGAAATGGGTACCGTCAGCAGGACTGATGGTCACGTCGATGTTACGCTTGGTGATGGTAAAGGTGCCATCATTGGCATTGATGGTGACAGTAAAGATGCCTGTGGTCTGAATCTTGATGGGATCATCATCGTTGAGGTCAAGATCACCATTGCCATTGCCGCTGACGGGCAACCACCAGTCGCCATTGCTGCTGGGGCCGAAGACGTAACGGGTGTTCCAGGTTACGCCATCGCCTGTCTTCCTGGCAAACAGGATGTAGGTGTTGGGCGTCGTGACAGTGAAGTCGGCGGTATAAACGCCATTGTTGTTGGTCATCTGCACGCCGTATTGTCCATCGAAGTGCCAATCACCCGTCACACCGTTATCGGTAACAATATAGAGGTCGGCGACATAATTTACCGTTGCCGTCGCATCGGTGGCACCATTGGCGCTTGCAGTCACCATGTTGGTGGCGCTCAAGGCGCGGCCATTATAGGTCAACGTCGCCGTGCCGCCAGTATTGCTAAACGTGTTGGGATTCAGATACCAATCGGTATTCGTTGCCAAGCTGGCATTGATACTACCACTCACGTTATTACCCGTAATCGTCAACTCGGCAGGAGCAGCATCATTGATGGTCTGAGTATTAGGCGAAATTAAAAGGCTGGGTGCGGTGCTTGTCTCTTGAACGTACAGATAGGCCCAACTGCCGTTACTGCTACTATAGTGCCTAAAGGTATTAGCATTATAGCATTTAATGTAACGGGCATACTGGGCATTCTCTACAACAAACCCATTAGTTCCACTTACCGAATTTGTAATTACCCACTTAGAATTATCAGCCGTAGCATTAGCTACAATATTGAATTGTACTGCATCGGCTCCCTGGATAAATCCATCGCCAGTATATAAAGTCCATGCACCAGTTGAACCACCAAGGGTCATTTCAAGGACGCTGGTGTTTGAGATGTCAACCCTATTATTGCTAACAGTAAGATTCTGGACACCATTGAAGTGCTTTGTACCATCGTATGCTCCCATTCCGACAGAAGAAGTGTTGTTTTCGTACATAATGATGTACTTTTGGCCTGCCGTCAGGTCGTCAGTGCTCGTCACCTTGCGGTAAATTTTACTACCGCTGCCTCCGCCTGAATTGATGGTGTAAGACTGACTTGTGACGATGTCGCTATTATTCATGCCGCTCTTGACGGCCATAGCCTTTAGCGTACAACTCTCAGTCAAGTTAACAGTTCCGCCATTGGCGATGCTGCTTTTGCTCACCACGGGGTCATTGCCATCGGTGGTATAATAGATGGTAGCGCCGTCGGTAGCACTAGTGATAGTCACTTGAGCAGAGCCAGTGAAAGTACCACCATCAGGATTGAATACTGGGGCAGCGCAAGCCTCAACAGGCGTGCTACCGCCAGTTTCCCAAGTGATTTCGATTTTACTGATATAAATGGCGCCGTTGTTTGAGCGTATTCCCACATAAGAATAATTACCAGTAACTGTAATATTGATTATACCTGTCGAACCGCTACCCAGTTTTGTTCCTTGGGTAGATGAATTGTATAAGTCTGCTGCGCTTGAGTAAGCAGTATTACTACCATACACATCAATAGTGTTCGTATTGCTTGAAGCAGCCGTGATCTTTACACTCTTGAGCGTTCCACCCGAGCCAGTGGACACAATACCACTAATGCTGTTTTTTGAACGCATCTGAATTACATCATTAGAACCTTTTGCAGAATTACCTGCATAGACCGCATCACTATAAATGGTTACTCCACTAAAGTCAGTGTAAGCCGTACCTGTTGCGGTTAAATTTAATGCAGTAATCTCATCAGTCACTGTTTCTGCCCAGCCGACACCGAATGCCAGCAGGGCAGTTAGGAGAAAGGTTAGAAACTTTTTCATAATACTGTGTTGAATTGAAATAAAACTTATTATTAAATGAATTTGCGTTTACAGAAAATGGAGACTTGAGAAAAAACTACAAAAAAAGCCCAAAACCCTGTAACTACAGGGCTGATTGAGCCATATAGCCAAGCGGAGCAGTACCGCTTACAGTAATTCTTTAGCCAAAAGTTCAGCATCGCGTTTAGTACCCCTTTTAAAGGAATTCCTGAAACTTGGGCACAAAGGTAGTCATTCTTTAATATTCCCACAACACTTTTCTATTTTTCTCACAAAAAACTAGTGAAATGGGTATTCAGTTTATTGGAGGGCTTCGAGGAGGAGGCCGAAGAAGACGTAAAGGGCGAAGAGGACAAGCGTGAAGATGACGGTGCGTCCCAAACAGCCCCAGGCGCTCATGCCATCAACATTCTTTTTCTTCTTGGATTTCTTTTTTGTGGTTTTGCGGCGTGTGGCAGGACGTGAAGAACTGCCACTGGTGCTCGAGGTGCCGCTGAGACCGGTGTAGCGATAGGAGGTGCGTGCTTGTTTCATGCTGGGCCTGTGGGGAGGAGGAGTGTAGGTCTTTTTGCTGGAACTGCGTGGAGGAGGGGTGGAAGCTGCCTCGTCAAGGCGTGCGGCAACCCTTGCATTGGGGATGGGTTGACGCGACTGCAGCAAGCACTGCGGGCAGACAATCACGCCATCATTGGCGATGAGCTGCTCGTTGCTGATGTCTAGCTTTTTACCGCATTTGGGACAGGTCCAGCGCATATCAATCAATTAGGAGTCAGGAGTTAGGAATTAGGGGTTAGAAGTTAGGGGGAAATTTCACTCCTCATTCCTAACTTCTAACTCCTAACCTCAAACGGGCCGAAACCCGTTAGAGAATTAACCTTCGTAGTGGATGATGGCTTTAACCACAACGTGCCACTTGCCGTCGATGAACTCGGCTTCGCCAGGACGGTCGGTGACGATGCGGGTGCCACTGGGAATCTGGATAGCGTTGCCCGAGCAGGCACGAATCAGGTTCTCGGCAGGCATCATCAGGGCAAAGCGGTGTACCTCGGGTTTGTCGATGACCTCAAACTTGCCGTGCACGCCATCCCATGTATCGAGTACATAGATGGAATTGCCGGGCTCGAGAGTGTCGCTCACTCGGGTGAAGTCGTCATTCTCGTCGGGCTTGTTCATGAACAAGGTCATCAGTTCACCCTTCTCTTCCACCTCATCTTCGACAGATTCATCGGCAACGGTTTCTTCCTCGGCAACGACAGGTTCCTCGGCAACGAGCGTCTCGTCAACGAACTCCTCGGCAGCGGGCTCTTCCTTCTTGATGGGGCGAGGTTCCTTGCCCGTCAAGCGGATGGACAGCGCCTTCATCTGGTCGGCGGCGTCCGAAGAGAACTCCTGCAGGTTGGCATTGGTGCGGTCAATCTCGCGGGCAAATGCACGCTGCATCTCCTTGATCTTGCCACGGTTGCTCAATGCGGTGAGCAGGGCGCACAGACCCAGCAGCGAGCCCAGGATGCCTAACCACAAGGGCAGGTTGGCCGAACATGCTGCGCCGTCTTGAGTGCGACGATGACGGCCGGGCTCAGGAGCAATCTCAGCAGTATTGTTGCCATCCTGATCGGCTTTCACGCCTTCGGCGGCCTCATCTTGGGGCTGGTCGGTGGCGGTCGGCACTACAGCAGTTGCCGCCTCGGGATGGTCGGTGATGAATTTCTTGAAATCGGGCTCAACGAGCTTCCACACCTGGGGTGTCACAAGTTCCTTCAAGTCCTCGATCGAGCCACTCTTTCCGTCGGCTTTCTTGAACTCTTCATAGATCTTTTCCCACTTCTGACCCTGGTTGTTGTAAACCTCGTTCAGGTCATCAAGGTAATAACCCTGGGGGAAACGTTTTTGCATCTCATCGGAACGCTTTGCGAAGCCCTTGGCATAGGCCGTGTAGTGAGCACAACGGGCAACACCCTGTTTCCACAACGCTGGCGGAAGCGTCTGGGTGTCGGTGATTTGAGCCATTGCCGATGTGGCGAGGCAGACGATGGCTGCCATGATTAGAATCAAATGTTTCATAACTTTTAGATATTATGGTGGTTACTGGTTAAACTTGCTGATGACGTCGTTGCGCAGGTTCTTGAGCAGATTGTGACGGATAACACCAATGATGGGATAGAAGAACGGCACATCCTCCACCACGTCGGTGGGGTTGTAGCGGCCCTTCAGGAAGGTGTTGATACCCGCCGTGAGGTAATTGGCGAGGTTGTCGTCTACCACGCTCTCGAACAGGCGCAGCACATTATTCTCGATGCCGAACTCATCCTTGATGACCGCATCGCACAAATCCACAAAGAACTGGTTGAACTCCTTGGCTTTTTCGACCAGTCGGTCGCGCACCTCGATGGATTCAACTTGCTCCATCGTGAGGTCGTCCTGACCCAACATCGAGCAGCAATAGCGCATGCGCTTGACGTTGACGGGGCTGTAGCGCGCCACATCGGCCTGACCTTCAAGGCGCTTGTTCTCGAGTTTGATGCCGCCGCGACAGGTAATCTGCTTGGGGCACTTCTCCTCGATCTTAATCTCAAAGTTCTCGTCATAGCGCTTGTCAAACACTCGTTCAACAATAGTCTGAGTGAGCATAGTGATGCGGCTCAACGAGCCGAGGATCTTTAAAATTTTGCTACCGGTACCCGAGAAGTAAATCTGCTTGGGCATCTCATAGCCACGCTGCTTCATTGCACTGGCGATGTAGTAGATAATCGCCGAATAGAAGTACATGAAGATGAGGCGACGCTGGCTGTCGTTGCGCAACAGGGCGTTGTAGCTATACAGGTTGCGGTCGATCTCGCGCAAGGTGCGCAGTTCCTCAACATTCTCGATCGAGAACAGGAAGGCATTGATGTCCTCGCTGCGCTTCTGTGCCATGATGTCATTGAGGATGCTGCTCAAGTAGGCGATGTGGCCCACCTTGTCATTCTCGATGAGTTGCTTGAAATAGCGGGTGTAGTGCTGCAGCAACGGATTGTTGTCGGCATCCTTGTCGGTGAAGCCGTCGCCAAAGATGGCATTACCCGCAAAGCGGAAGGACGAGATGGCAACGGGCTCGCTGCTCATGCGGTCTTCGGTGGGTTGGTAGATGACCGTGTCGCAGGTGCCGCCACCGATGTCAATGGACACATAGCTGCTACCCGCCACTTCGGCACCGCTGTAGTAGTAGGCTGGTGCGAGACTCTCGGGATAGGAGCGCAGGTGGTCGCTGTCGGCACCGATATATGTGCTGAACAGTTCGCTCCAAGTGCGTTCCAGCATATCGCGGTCGGCACCGCCCATGCTCACGGGGTAGAAGTAGACCACCTCGGTGCGGCGCAAGTCGGCATTTTCAAGCAGCGCTTTGGCCTTGATGAGCAGCGTCAGCTCGCGCAGGAACGCCTTGGCCAATTCGGTGTCACCCTTCCACTTGAGGTTGGTCGTCACCTCATAGCCATGGAAATAGCGGCGCTCATACAGGAACGGGATGTTCACGTCACTGAACAGTTCGCTGCCCATGCCGCTATTCTCGTTGCGGGCAAGCGCTGAACGCAAGGGGAAACCATAGACGCTGTCAATCTCACGCGGCACAAACTCCACGCGCTGCACCTGCTCGGCATACTCCAGCGACTTGGGCTTGTGCAACGAAGCGACAAGCACCTGCTGTGCGCCGTACTCAAAGGTGAACGGCTTTGAAGGTTGTCCGCGCTCGGCCCACTCGACATGGGTGTTTGTGGTGCCGAAGTCCACGGCAAAGATGAGTTCCTTGGCACTTGGTGCATAGGGCTTCCACTGCGGGATGATTACACCGCTGCAGCGACCCAAATGGTTCTGGACGCTCACCTCCATATAGTCGAACGAGCCGTCGACGTCATAGTAGGTGGTGCTATAGCCCGAATGGGAACGGATGTTGTCACGCACGTTCAGGCCATCGGTCTTGATGCCGTTCTTGTAGAACCGCAAGGTGGCCCCACCACTCTCAATCATCGTGAACAATTCCACGGTATAGTCATCGTTGGCCTCGGTCTTGACAAAGGGGAATATCGAGGTGGATAACGTGGCACCGATTACACGTCCTGTGCCGCGACGCTCGTCAAAGGTCCACGTGTGGTCATTGATGGGGAAATACTTGCGCGACATCTCAATGTAGCGGTTCTCACCCTTCTTGACACGGATGCGCAAGGTGACCATTACGCTGCCGTCGGCAAACTCCTCGATGTCAATCACATGGCGACCACCGATTGAGCCTTTCAGGTACTCGGTATCGAAATAGGTGAACAAAAGAGGCTTCAAGGGCAACAGGTAGCCGCAGGTGGGCTGCGGCGTGCGCGGCTTGAGGTTGCCGTCAAAGAAATGGTCGGTGTCAATCACACAACCGCTGCCCAAACGCACGATGGTATCGGTGAGGAAATCATCGGTGGTAACAAACGGATACTGGATGGACGTGTCGGGCAACTTGCGGTCGCTGAGCGGCAGACCGCCGGCAAGCACCTGAGTGGCGCTGTCCCACTCCTTGTCGATGTAGCGGTAATGCTCGATACTGCCGTTGAAGCCGTTGACCAGCACCAGGGGCAGTTCGTTCCTTTCCTGCGGCATGGTGGGCGTGATGACGAAATCACTCTCGCTGGCAGCAGTGCGGATGTCAAGCACGCGCTTGTGGTAGAAACGTGCGCCCAGCACACTCACGTCGATGCCACCGCCAAAGGGGTCGTAGCTGTGCTCCAGCTGTTCCAGCACGGTGCCGGCACGTCCTTCGTCCAGGGCATCCAGATTGGGAATAACCGTGGTGATGCGCTGGTACAGTTCAGGACGGTTCTGACGCAGGGGCTCCAGATTCTTCTGCATATAAGAATAAACCTCTCCGCAATGCAATCGCAAAGCAGGATAGGCGTTCATCAGCAGATACATGTAGAAGACGAAATCCTCGTCACGCACCCACAGATGGCGTGTCTCGCCGAAAAGGCTCACACCCTGCTCCACCTTGATGGCATCGATGGTGCCCAGTGCGGGGGCAGCCATGACCACCGAGGCGGGCGATGTGCCACCAAGCACCTTACGGTCCCACATGAGAATGTACCAGTCCTTGAGCAGGTCAAAGTTATACACCTTGTCGCTATGCAGGAACAGGTCCAACGTCTCGCCATACAAGCGGTGCTGCGGGTTAGCTTTCAGTTGCTCAAGACACTCCTCGCGGTTCCATCGAATAATGCGCAGGTAATCCTTGTGGTTTTCATAGTCAAAGAACAACTGCATCACATCCAGGGCGTTAGACACCAAGCGCTCGTTCATGCGAGCCCCACGCAGGTGGTCATTGGCAAGTTGCTTGAAAGCGTTCTTCACCAGGTCAAGCTGCGCCAAAGGGCTGGGGATAGCAGTTCGCGGATTCTCGCTCAAGCCGCCATCGGGATCCTTGATGCGGGCGATGTCATCATCGGTGTATGGACCATGCCCTACCCAATCCTCATCGCTGTTCTTGGACGTGTTATTGCTGTATGATAATATCTCGCTCATAATTAGTTTCTAGTCCTTAGTCCTTAGTTTTTATCTATGACCTTAGTTGATGTTCTCGTAGCGTTCGGTAAAGATCTTGTGGGCCGCTTTGTCAAACAAGTCAAGCAGCTTGAATTCCACCGTGCGGTCGCTGTAACTGGGATTGTCCTTGCTCAGGCGGTTCATCTCGGCCTTGAAGACGTTGTTGTCCACATTCTTGTGACCGAACAATGCCTTGCGCACACTCACACCGTCAATGGCATGGGACATATCGATCTCGCCAGGCTTGAAGAACGCCACACTGCGCATATTGTCGTTCATCTCGGTCAGCCACTGGGCATAAGCAAGCAGGAACTGGTCCATGAGCGTGCGGTAGAACTGCGAAGCAAGGAAATCGCTCTTGATCTTGGGAGCGTCCTCGGTGAAGCCTTGCCCGATGATGTCCTTGAAACCAGTCGTCAAGAACAGGAACAGCAGATGGAACTTGCACATCGGCTCATAGATGAGCTGGCGCGTGCGGTGACCCAATGACAAGAAATTGATGCTCAAGTCGTCCTTGGCGAGAGCATATTCATAGGCTGTCGTGGGCAAGGGATAACCATCGGGGTCGGTGAGCTTGCTGTCGGGCATGCCGATGAAGTCCAACGGCGCCAAGGCACCGATCAACTCAATGAAATGAGCATTGTTGCGCTGTCCGTGCTCACCCGGGTCATACAGGTAAGGCTTGCTCCTCACCTGATCGCCCAGATAATAGATGCTGTTCACGTTGCTGTCGTTGGCACCGGTGAGCGTATTCTTGTAGTAATACAGAGCGCTCTGCGTCTTGACGATGAAGTCGCTGGTTGCGATGCGCTGGTCCTGTTTGTTACCTTCAAGGGTGAAATAGGGTAACACCGTGAGTCCGCCTATCGGAGCGCGGCTCAAGGCATCACGGTTTTCGATGCCCTCGAGATTTGCGGCCTGGCGGATATTCTTCACCATGATGGGGAAACCCGAGGCTCCCGTTCCGCCAAAGATGGAACTGATGAAGAAGATGCGGTCGCCCTGACGGAAGATATTGCTGAAGGCCTTGAACTCGTTGCTGTCCTTGATTTCGTTCAGTGCCACGCTGCCGATGTTGGGGCTACCCACGAAACCGATGTTCATCTTGTTTTCCAACTGGTAGTTGGCAAACAACAGCGAGGTCAGGGCCTGATTGGCTTCGTTCATCGTGTCATAGCCGATAAACTCGCGGAACTTGGCATTCTCGACAGCTCCCAGGTTGAAGATG
>DAIREJ010000023.1:0-21312 GCA_036795635.1 Sodaliphilus sp. | reverse complement strand
AAAGGTAATGCTATTTTGCGACCTGGCAAGCGTCTTGTCCAAAAAAATGTGTTTTTTAACATATTTTTACTGAAAACAATAGGGGTTTGGAGCGGTTTTGACCCAAAAAGTGTCGCACAACCCGACTGAAAGCAGGCTGTGCGACTTGTTGTTGCTCGTAAAAATCAGATGCGTTTAAAGGCCGATTTTCTTGAAGAAATCGTTGCCCTTGTTGTCCACGAGGATGAAAGCGGGGAAGTCCACGACGCGGATTTTCCACACGGCTTCCATGCCCAGTTCGGGATACTCGACACACTCGATGCTCTTGATGCTTTCCTGTGACAGGATGGCGGCGGGACCGCCGATGCTGCCCAAGTAGAAACCGCCGTGTTTCTTGCAGGCGTCGGTCACTTCTTGGCTGCGGTTTCCTTTGGCAATCATCACCATGCTGCCGCCCATGCTCTGGAACAAATCAACATAGGGGTCCATGCGGTTGGCCGTCGTCGGGCCCATCGAGCCGCAGGGCATGCCTTGTGGAGTTTTAGCTGGACCGGCATATAGCACGGGGTGATCCTTGATGTACTGGGGAATGCCATCGCCGCGGTCATAGCGCTCTTTCCACTTGGCATGGGCAATGTCACGACCCACGATGATGGTTCCGCTCAGCGAAACGCGAGTCGATACGGGATATTTGTCGAGGATGGCGAGTGTCTCGCTCATGGGACGGTCCAAGTCGATTTTGATGCCGTCGCCCTCGCCCGCCTGGCGCAACTCTTCGGGAATCAGCTCGGTGGGTTTGTCGTCGAGTTTCTCGATCCACACGCCGTCGGCATTGATTTTTGCCTTGATATTGCGGTCAGCACTGCAGCTCACACCCAGGCCGATGGGACACGATGCACCATGGCGCGGCAGACGCACGATGCGCACATCATGGGCCATGTATTTACCGCCGAATTGGGCGCCCAAGCCGATTTTGTAAGCCTCTTCGAGCACTTGTTTCTCCAACTCCACGTCGCGGAAAGCACGGCCAGTCTCGTCGCCCGTTGTGGGCAGGTTGTCATAGTAGTGGGTCGAGGCCAACTTGACTGTCAATAGGTTCTTTTCGGCACTGGTGCCGCCGATGACGAACGCGATGTGGTAGGGCGGGCAGGCTGCCGTTCCCAGGGTACGCATCTTGTCAACCAGGAAGGGAACGAGTGTACCGGGGTTGAGCACCGCCTTGGTCATCTGATACAGATAAGTCTTGTTGGCGCTGCCGCCGCCCTTGGTGACGCACAGGAAACGGTATTCCATGCCTTCGGCACATTCCAGGTCAATCTGGGCGGGCAGGTTACAGCGGGTGTTCACCTCCTCATACATGCTCAACGGAGCGTTCTGCGAGTAGCGCAGATTTTCCTGTGTGTAGGTATTGTAAACACCGCGTGAAAGGGCCTCTTCGTCACAGAATCCGGTCCACACCTGCTGGCCCTTCTCGCCGTGGATGATGGCGGTGCCTGTGTCCTGGCACAGGGGCAGCTGGCCCTTGACCGAAACTTCGGCATTGCGCAGGAAGGTCAGTGCCACATACTTGTCGTTGTCGCTGGCTTCGGGGTCGCGCAGAATCTTGGCGACTTGCTCGTTGTGAGAACGGCGCAGCAGGAAGTTCACGTCGCGGAAAGCTTGCTGTGCAAGCAGTGTCAAGGCCTCGGGCTCAATCTTGAGGATGGGTTTGCCCTCAAACTCACCCACCGATACATAGTCGCTGGTCAGCTTGTAGTATTCGGTGTTGTCTTCGCCCAATTGGAACATGGGCGCATAGCGGAATTCGGGATTGTTTGCCATAATTTCGTTTTTAAGTTTATGTGATAATCGTTGATTTCATCGATTCAAAGCGACAAATTTAGGTAAAAAAACTCACATGTTAAAGCCCAGGCGCTTGAAGTCGTCGGGCAGGGGAGCGGTGACGTCGATTTCCTTGCCGCTCACGGGGTGGGTGAAGCGGATGCGGTGGGCCTGCAGTGAGATGCCGCCGTTAGGGTTGCTGCGCGGAGCGCCGTACTTGAGGTCGCCCTTGATGGGGCAGCCGATGGCCGACAGCTGAGCTCTGATCTGGTGCTTGCGGCCCGTGATCAAGTCCACCTCCAGCAGCCAATATCGCTGGCTGGCGGCAATGACACGGTATTTCAGCACGGCTTTCTGGTGGCCCTCGCATGGCACGCTGCTCACATGAGTCTTGTTGTTGCTCTCAACGCTCTTGAGGTAGTGGGTGAGCGTCGCTTCCTGCTCGGGTGGCTGGTTGCCCACCACGGCCCAATAGGTCTTGTGCACCTCACCCTTGCGGAACAACTCGTTCATGCGCGACAGCCCCTTACTGGTGCGGGCCATCACCACCAAACCGCAGGTGGGGCGGTCGATTCGGTGTGTCACGCCCAGGAAGACGTTGCCTGGTTTGTCATATTTATCTTTGATCCACGCCTTCACCGTGTCGATGAGCGTCGGGTCGCCGGTGCGGTCGCCCTGCACCAGTTCGCCAGCACGCTTGTTAACGATGACGATGTGGTTGTCTTCATAAACTACTTCCATAAGTATCGGATAATGGGCCACCTCTGTACGGCGGCAGTGCAAAGTTACGGTTTTTTCGCCAATAATTGGCCTGTTTTATTACAATTTATTTAAATCGCTGAAAATCAGTGGTTTGTGTCGCTGGTTGTATTATGATTTACAAAAGCTTGAAAATTAGGGGTTTACGCATAGTTAAATAGCATTTTGATAAAAAAATGAAAAAAAGGTGTTCACTTTAACATTATATTAAAAAATTTACATTATCTTTGCAAGCCTATCTATTTTTGATGTGGTGTTAAGAAGCTAAGAATCTTTTACAATGACGATTGAAATGACAGCGCTTTTCACAGTGACTAAAGGATGGCGGATTGTGAAACGTCATTTCGCGTGCGGCAACAGTTTTGCGGTTTTGAGACAATGATTTGAAAAGAGGTAGGCCAACCACCATAGTAAACTTTTAAAACATTAATAATTAATCAATTAAACTAAAATTTATGAGTCTAAAACATTTACTCTTGTTCCTCGTCATGGCACTTGCCACGCTGGGTGTTTCGGCCCAGGTGAGTGGTACGGTGTTAGATGAGAACAACGAACCGGTTATCGGTGCCTCGGTCGTTCAGCAGAGCAATCCCAAGAACGGCGTCGCTACCGATTTCGACGGTCATTTCTCTTTGAATGTGCCAGTAGGCACAAAGATTAAGGTTACCTATGTGGGCTATGAGGATGTTGTCCTCGATGGTAAGGCAGGCATGTCTATCGTCTTGAAGCCCAAGGGTGAAATGCTTAACGAGGTCGTTGTCACCGGTTACCAGAAGGTGGACAAACGACTGTTTACCGGTGCTACCCAAAGCGTCGATGCCGAGAAGACCAAACTCTCGGGTGTTGCCGACGTCAGCCGTGGTCTGGAAGGCCGCGTTTCGGGTGTGCAGGTACAAAACGTTTCTGGTACTTTTGGTACTGCACCTAAAATCCGCGTGCGTGGTGCTACCTCAATCTACGGTAGCTCCAAGCCCCTGTGGGTTGTCGATGGTGTGATTTTGGAAGACAACGTGGACATTAGCGCCGATGACCTCTCGTCAGGTGATGCTACCACGCTGATCGCTTCGGCTGTCGCCGGTCTGAACGCCGACGATATCGAGAGCTTCCAGATCCTGAAGGATGGTTCAGCAACCTCGATCTACGGTGCCAAGGCCAACGCTGGTGTGATCGTTATCACCACCAAGACGGGCCGCAAGGGTACGTCTAACATCAGTTACACGGGTGAGTTCACCTACCGCCTCAAGCCCAACTACCGTGACTTCAACATCTGCAACTCACAGGAGCAGATGAGTATCTTGCGTGAGATGGAGCAGAAGGGTTGGCTTGAGTATGCATCGTTGGTTAACAGCACCACTTCGGGTATTTATGGCCAGATGTACACCCTGATGGACACTTATGATCCGATTACAGGAACCTACGCTCTGCCCAACACTCAGAACGCACGCAATCAGTACCTGCGTGAAGCTGAGATGCGCAACACCGACTGGTTCGACCTGTTGTTCAACAGCAACATCATGCAGAACCATGCTGTCAGCATTTCAGGCGGTACCGAGAAGGGTTCGTTCTACACCTCGGCATCGGTAATGACCGACCCGGGATGGTACAAGAGCAGCCGCGTGGAGCGTTACACTTTCAACGCAAATGCTATTTATAACCTCACGGACAAGATCAAAATCAAGCTTTTGAACAGCAACAGTTTCCGTGACCAGAAGGCTCCTGGTACCTTGAGCCAGAACGTGGACGTGGTTTACGGCGAGGTAAAGCGCGACTTCGATATCAACCCCTATAGCTTTGCGTTGAACACTGCGCGCACGCTTGACCCCAACCGTCGCTATGTGCGCAACTACACCAGCTTCAACATCTTTGATGAGTTGAATACCAACTACATTGATGTGAACGTGACCGACTTGAAGTTCCAGGGTGAACTTACCATCAAGCCCATCATGAAATCTGACCAGTCCCTTGAGTTCAACCTCTTGGGCTCTATGCGTACTGTGAACTCCGAGCAGAACCACTATGTGCTCGATAACAGTAACCAGGCAAACGCCTACCGTGCCGGTATCGATCCCGAGAATGCTTCGATTCGTGCATCCAACACTTACCTGTACACCGACCCCGATGTCGAGAACGCCCTTCCCGAGACGGTTCTGCCCAAGGGTGGTATGATCTTCTTCTCGAAGAACAGCCTCAAGACCTTTGACATCCGTGTTACCGGTCAGTATCAGCGTGACATCAACAACGGCCAGCACCTCCTCAACCTGTATGGTGGTATGGAGGCCAGCCGTGTCGATCGTTTCAATCAGGCGTTTGAGGGTTGGGGTATCGTTTATGACAACGGTAATCTGCCGTTCACCGATTGGCACCTCTTCAAGCAGATGCAGGAAGAGAATGGCGCTTACTACAGCTTGAGCAAGAACAAGCGTCGCAACATGGCTTACTTCGCTGTTGCCAACTACGCTCTCTTGGGCCGCTATGTGCTCACCGGCACTTTCCGCTATGAAGGCTCGAACCTTATGGGTAAGACCAACCAGAGCCGCTGGCTTCCCACCTGGAACATCTCAGGTGCATGGAACATCAGCGACGAGCCCTTCTTCATGAATTCTGCACTTTATCAGAAAGGCACCCTGACAACCGCTAAGCTCCGTTTGAGCTACTCGCTGACTGGTGAGAGCGGCCCCATGGGTTATGCCAATGCCGAGGCACTGTATTATCCCACCCGCATGTGGCGTCAGGAAACCAGCGCTATGGAGATGGGTCTCTATCTCGCAGGTTTGGGTAACAGTGAGTTGAGCTACGAGAAAAAGCACGAGTTCGACCTTGGTGTTGACCTCGGTTTCATGTACAACCGCTTCAATCTTGTGTTCGACTGGTACTTCCGCAACAACTTCGACCTGATCGGTTTGATCCGCACCGAGGGTGTCGGTGGTATCACGCAGAAGTATGGTAACGTGGCCGAGATGAAGTCTCACGGTGTTGAGTTCGCCTTGTCAACTCACAACATCATGCCCAGCACTCCTGGCGGCTTCGCTTGGAATACCGACTGGGTATTCTCCTATGCAGTGACCGAGATCACCAAACTGCAGTCACGTTCGCGTGTCATCGACCTGGTAACTGGTGGTGGTTTCCCCCTTGTGAATTATCCTCACCGTGCGATCTTCTCGATTCCCTTCGCTGGTCTTGACAGCCACGGTCTGCCTCTGGTTTATGATGAGACCGGTAGTATCTCCAACCAGGGTGTGAACTTCCAGGAGTATGAAGCCCTCGGCTTCCTCAAGTATGAAGGTCCTGTTGATCCCACCATCACTGGTGGTCTGGGTAACGAGTTTGACTTCAAGGGCTTCCACCTGAATGTCTTCATGTCCTACTCGTTTGGTAACAAGCTCCGTCTGGATCCCGTCTTCAGGGCTGGTTACAGCGACTTGACTTCCTTCACCAAGGACTTCAAGAACCGCTGGGCACTGCCCGGTGATGAGGCGTTCACCGACATTCCCGCCATCGCATCTCGTCGTCAACTCTACAACAACGACTACCTGAGCATGGCTTACAATGCTTATAACTACAGCACTGCTCGTATCGCTGACGGTGGTTTTATCCGCCTGAAAGAGATTTCTTTGACCTACGATCTGCCCAAGTCATTTATTTCGCACATTCGTTTGAACACTGCTTCGGTCAAGCTGGCCGCTACCAATATCGGTCTGCTCTATGCCGACAAGAAACTCAACGGCCAGGATCCTGAGTTCTTCAACAGTGGTGGTGTGGCTTCGCCCAACCCCAAGCAGTTCACTCTCACCGTGCGTCTGGGTATGTAATACATGTTACACATTATATAATATATAAAGATTATGAAATTACGATATAAAATCTTATTCATTGCAGTGGCGCTTATTGGTTTGAGCTCTTGTAAGGACTTCCTTGACGAGGTGCCCGATACCCGCGTCTATCTGGTGAACTTGGACCAGTTGCAGAAGCTGCTTGTCTCGGGTTATACCGATACCAACTATGCTCTTGTGGGCGAGTTGTCGAGTGACAATGTCATCGACAATAATTCACCCAGCGATGACGGTATGCGTTATCACCTGGGTTTCTACGATCAGTATGACGAACAGGTGTACAGGTGGGAAGATGTGGATCTGAACATCACCGACAGTGACTCTCCCTCGGGTGTGTGGAACGGTTGCTATGGTGCAATCGCATGTGCCAACGCTGTTCTTGACAGGGCTCTCGAGTTCGAGGAGACCGGTATGATTGGTGACGAACCCATGACCCCTGCCCAGCTTGAGCATCTCCATGCCATCATGGGTGAGGCTTACATGATTCGTGCTTATCACCACTTCATCCTTGCGCAGATGTTCTGCATGCCTTACCGTGGTGAGAGCATCAGCGCTACGTTGCCCGGTATCCCCTATGCAACTGAGCCCGAGACCACGCTCGACCCCAAGTATGACCGTGGCACTCTGCTTGAGACCTATCAGAAGATTGAGGCTGACCTCCAGCTCGGTTTGAAGTATATCACCGAGACCTACTATGAGGTTCCCAAATACCACTTCAACATTGCTTCTTCCAACGCTTTCGCAGCTCGCTTCTATCTGATCAAGCGTGACTATGAAAAGGTGGTTGAGTATGCAACTGCTGCATTCAAGGGCAATGACCCCGCTACCATGCTTAACGATGGCTGGTGGCAGGAGAACTTCTACTACATCAGTGACATCGGCCGCTACTTCACCAGCGTCGAGCGTCAGGCCAACTTCCAGCTCTTCACTAGCTACAGCACCTGGTGGCGCCGCTTCCTGGGTTATCGCTTCACCTGCAACCGTGATGCTAAGCGTGGTACCCTGCAAGGTCCTGGTCCGTCTTGGAAGGACTGCAAGTGGAAGAACAGCGTGACCAAGGAGACCTTCGCTATGATGCCTTGCTTCAACGGCGTGTGCGGTAGTGCAGGTGGTTCAGAGTATGGTGTTTACTTCGCTGGTACTTGCTTCGAGCAGTTTGAGTACACCGACAAGATTTCGGGCATTGGCTACTGCCATGAGATTCGTCCCGAGTTCACTGTCGAGGAGACCCTGCTCATGCGTGCCGAGGCTAACATTTTCTTGGGCAACATTGATGCTGCTTTCCAGGATCTCTACATCTGGAACGAGGAGCACCTCTCACCCAAGGAGTCTGACCGTTACAACCACTATCATCTCACTCCTGAGCAGATCACGGAGTTCTACAGCTACTACGATGATCCCAACCGCAAGGATCCGGGTTACAACATCGTGTTGAAGTTCCACATCGATGAGGTTTGCCCCAGTGACAAGTATCACCTCACCAATGAGATTGAGCCTTATCTGCAGTGTGTACAGCACTTCCGTCGCATCCAGATGGTTCACATGGGTACCCGCTGGTTCGACATCAAGCGCTATGGCTTCAGCATCAAGCACAAGTATGGCATCAGCGACGAGTACACCCTCGATGTGCTTGACCCGCGCTATGCTATCCAGATTCCTAACGAGGTAATCGGTGCAGGTCTGGAACCCAACGAGCGTGTCACCACCAATGCTCTTAGCAGTGCTGTCGTTATCAGCAGTAGCAAGAATGAACGTATTTCAGATTAATCATCACACACGTTTCAATCAATATGAAAAAGATTCAATATTATATCTCAGCGTTGCTGCTCGTGGCTGTGGCAGCCATGTCACTCTCATCGTGCAGCGAGGATAAGTTGGGCAACACCATCTTCCCCGATGTTGACGAAACGCTCGACCCTACATCCTATACCTACAAGCTCGATAAGTTTGTGAAGGAGAATTATTTGGACAAATACAACCTGACATTCCTCTATAAGATGCCGGACATCAGCACCAACATGAACTACAACCTGGTGCCCGCCACCTATGAGAACTCTATCGACTTGGCTGTATTGTGTAAGCACTTGTGGTTTGATGTGTATGACAGCGTGGCTGGCGAACAGTTCCTCAAGACCTATGGTCCCCGCATCATTCTGCTGATTGGCTCACCGGCCTATGACCCCTATGCTGGAACCGAGACTATCGGTCTTGCCGAGGGTGGTATCAAGATTTCATTGTTCAAGGTCAATGCGATGAACATCAATGACTTTAACATGATGAATGAGTACTACTTCAAGACCATGCACCATGAGTTTGCTCACATTCTGCACCAGACCAAGACCTATCCTTCGGAATTCAACAAGATTTCTGTAGGTCACTATGACGGAACCAACTGGCAGTATCGTGGCAACGAGGTGACATCGATGGGCTTCGTGACCAACTATGCTTCGAGTGAGTTCCGTGAAGACTTCGCCGAGACAATTGCCAACTACATTGTCAAGACCAATGATCAGTGGAACCGCATCCTCGAACTTGCTTCGCGTGGTTATGCCACCTCGGCTAGCGATGACGACTTCACGGCTGTTTACTACAGCTACTACTACTATCCCGACAATGACAACACTCAGGATCTCGTCTATGTTGATGAGCGCTTTGTTGTTGAGGTTACCGATGACGAGGGTAATGTCACCAAGTATTATCGCAATGATAAAGACTCGCAGGGCAACCGCATCGTTGTCTATGACGTGATTGACGAAGACGGCATCGATGGTGCTGAGGCCATTCTCGAGAAGGTGAGGATCGCCCGCACATGGTTGCAGGATGAGTGGGGTGTTGACCTGGATGAGCTGCGTCGCGTAGTTCAATATCGTCAGGCTACCTACAATATAGATAATTTGCGCAAGTGGGTTTATGATATCCAGTAATGTTTTACCTTTAATCTTGAAGTAAAGAATATGAAAAAGTATATTAATATCTTTCTGCTGGCTATCGTTGCGGTTGCTTCATTGTCGTTGTCGTCATGTAAGAATGAGACCGATGTGATCTTCGACGAGGACGCCGTGGCCCGTTTGGATGCTGCCAAGGCTGAATATACCAATATCCTAACAGACAAGGGTGGCAAGTGGCAGATGGAGTATTTCGCTAATAGCGATGAGCAGGGTTATATCTACCTCATGACGTTCAGGAACGACGGTTCGGTGACCATCTCGGGCATGAACAAGTGGATTAGCTATGTCAGTCCTTCTGGTGCAACTACTGGTACCAACGCTTATGGTAGTGCCACCTCGCTGTGGGAGGTCATTGCCGACAATGGTCCTGTCCTCTCGTTCAACAGTTTCAACAAGTACTTCCACCTCTTTGCCGATCCTGAGGATATCCCCAGTTCCAGCGACGAGGACGATGACGAGACAGGTTACGGCCATGAGGGCGACTATGAGTTTGACATCATGAAGTACTCTAACGACACGCTCTATATCACGGGTAAGAAGCATGGCATCGACATGATCATGACCCGTGTTGATCCAAATTATGACGATGAGGTTTACATGAATGAGGTTATCGCTATGGCCGATTCCTTCTTCAATGCCAAGATTCCTTATGTTTACATCAATCTCCCCAACGGTGTGAGGTACATCGTCAAGAACGGTGCAACGAGCATCCTGTCCATGTACAAGGAGCATGAGGACGAGATTTCGACCAGCGAGAGCTACAACATCATCATCACTCATGATGGTCTGTCGTTCATGACACCCATCACGCTCGACGGCTATGTGATTCAGAACTTCACCCGTCAGGCCGACGGTTCATTGTTGTGCCGCGATGACCAGCAGACAACGATGACTGCCGACGAGTTGAGCACGGTATTCACCAACCGGACTCTGGCTTGGCGCATGGATGTGAATAACACTGGTGGTGTCTTCGCTGACCATATCTCCAATTTGGCTCAGGAATTGAAGGCATACAATAAATCGAATCTGGTTTACGTGCAGATGAATTATGACAACACGCTCGAAACTTACATTTGTACCTTTTTTGTGAAGAAGGGTTCGAGCACCTTCAAGCCCACTTTCTACTTGACATTGGATCAGCTTGGCGAAACTCAGGTCAAGATGAATTTTGCTGATGAGGGTGACAAGGCTGCCCAGACCTATTCCGAGCGTTGCCCGTCAATGAAGGCCATCGTCGATGAGTTGGGTTCGCACACTTACAACTTGAGTGCCAACTCACTGCTCGCTCCCGTGAACATGAAGCTCACCCAGAGCGATAATCCAGCCAATTACACAGTTTGGAATCTGTGATGAGTGAAACATGACAGTCTGGGAGCTATCCCATGGCCCCCAGGCTGTTATTAATATGAAATCAATTATTTTATTAATACATCTAACTAATTTTATTTTGTTTATGAAAAAGATTTTACTTTTAGCTGTTGCTGCACTGATGGTGACTTCTGCCGGTGCACAACTCAAGCAAACAAAAGTGACCACGAACAAAGCTATGAAGGAGCTGAATTATGAGAAACCTCAGGCTTTGGTGAAAGAGATGCATGCCAATGGTATGCAGAAGGTTGTGACCAACGGCCCCAAGAAGGCCAGTGGCTACGTGGATGCTTATTGGAGGCGCCCTGCTGGCGTTTTCCCTGGTATTCAGGTCATGGAGAATGGCGCGTATGCTGGTTCTCACTACATGCCGTTCTATTTTGTGAAGCCTTATGCTGATCATGAATTCTGGGGTGTTGCTGAAGGCGCAGGAGATGATGCTATTTTCTCTTGGGAGTATCTGCAGTATGTTCACACCGAAGCAGGTTGGGAGCAGCCGTTGCTGACTTATGAAGGCAATCCCCTCGTTGTGAATTATGTATGGGGTGATCAGTCTGAAGTTCCCACCTTGATCGTTGAGGATCCCAGCATCGGTAATATGTATTTCTATCAGCCTGGTGGTTATGAGATGTCGGGAGATGATGAACATCCCGTAGCAGGTGATTTCCATGTGTCTTACATTTGTGCTTTAACCAATTGTTATGATTTCTATGAGGAAGAAGGCACTGAACTGTTGGTTAGCAGCAAGACGTTTACCCCTGGTGGTCGCCATGCTGACCAGCGCTATATGTATTCTTATTATTCTGGCTGTGAGCCTTACGGCGACAATGAGTCAGGTTATTGGTTTGGTAAGAATGCTGGTCGTACCAATGGTATGCCTGTTAACGGAATTGCTCAGGCTTTTGAGAAGCCCCAATATCCCTATCTGCTCAAGCAGGTTGTGATGGAAACAACAGAGCTTACTGTGACTGGTCCCGTGGAGATGACTTGCCACGTTTACAAGTTGCCGCAGGGTATACCTCAGTATGATCCTGAGAACACTGTTGGTATTTATGAAGAGGACTTCGGTGAGGAAATTGCTTATGGTCGCGCATCACTCACTCCTGAGACCAACGATGTTACCGGTGGTATGATTGTCTTCACTCTCTACGGTGAGGAGGATGGTTTGGAGTATGAAATCACTCCGACAATTGAGGATGCTATTATCATCACTATCGATGGCTATAATGACGAGGGTATGGAGAACTTGGCCAATTTCTCGGCACTTATCAGTGCTGATACCGAGGTTGACGAGGGTTATGGTGAGTTGGCTTATATCAAGTACGGTCTCGCAAACGATGACGGCACCTTCTCAGGTGATTATGTTTGGGCTGGTTTGAATAACTTCTTTAGTGCCGGTAATAACCAAGGCATGAAGATGATGACTGGTCTTACGATCTACATCACCGTCGAAAATCCCTTCCTGACCTATAACTACAACATTGAAGATGGCGAGTTCACCTTCCCCGATGAGGGTGGTCTGATGGAGAAAGTTCTCTATGAGGACGAGGAAGAGACCATCGTTACCCGTAGTATCGAGTTCTTCTCCAGTGTTCCCAGTGTGGACGAGGGTTGGACCCTCACCTGCAACGGTGACGATGTTCCCGATTGGCTGAGCATCGAGCTCACCGACGGTGAAGACGCAAACGGCGAGTTTGACAACTCGGTACTTGCCGAGGTTACCGCCGAGCCTCTTCCCGAGGGTGTTGCCTATCGTGAGGCTGTCGTTCGCTTCGGCTTCCCCGGTGCCTTCTTGGATTACACCTTCAAGCAGGGTGTGAAGAGCGATTATCCTAAGGGTGACGTGAACGGTGACCGTGAGGTGAATATTGCCGACATCAATGCTCTGATTGCTATCATCCTGGGTGGTGAGGACAACAGCGAAGGCCGCTCCGACGTGAACGGTGACGGTGAGGTTAACATCGCCGACATCAACGCTGTTATCGCTATCATCCTTGGTGGCGGTGCTGAATAATCATTTCACAGATGATTCTAACTGAGACTATTACAGTTTCTTAACATATCATCTATTACCTCAAGAGACGGGGCGCCTGATTGAAGGCTTCCCGTCTCGCTTTTTTGTTGTGTGAGGATTTTGTAGTATATTTGCACACATGAACAACAAGCAGGAGAATAAGGCGTTGAAGCAAGTGCGCATCACGGCCATGCGGCAGACGGTGTATCAAGATCTCATGGCGAGCTATGAGAATCCCATTGAGCATGCTTGCGACATCACAGTGGGACAGACGTTTGTCTCGGTTGACGGACAACGCCCTGATGGCATGTGTCTTAGTGCATGGGAGTCAATGAGGCCTTTTGTCGAGGCATTGGCACGAGGCGAGGGCAATTTCTATGACGGCTGGATGCAGAACCCGCATTCGGCAATGATCTCGTGCAACGACGGCTTCCGCCCCGTCTCCTTCTATTTAGAAACCATCACTAACTGACAACTGTATATGAAAATCAATTCTGCCGAATTCACTATCAGCAACAGTGATTACCGCAAGTGTCCCGATACCCGATTGCCCGAGTATGCTTTCATCGGGCGCAGTAATGTGGGCAAGTCATCGCTCATCAATATGCTCACCGGGCGCAAAGCGTTGGCCAAGACCAGCGCAACGCCAGGCAAGACCATGCTCATCAACCACTTCCTGATCAACGGCGAGTGGTATATCGTCGATCTTCCAGGATATGGTTATGCCAAGCGCAGTAAAGAATCTCGCGACCAGTTGTGGCGCATGATTCAGGGCTATGTGATGGGGCGAGAGCAGATGACTAACCTCTTCGTCCTCGTGGACAGCCGCATCAAACCGCAAAAGATAGATTTGGAGTTTATGGAATGGCTGGGCGAGCATGGTGTGCCGTTCTCCATCGTGTTCACCAAGATGGACAAACTCGGCAAGGTCGCTGGCCCTGCAGCTGTAGAGGACTACAAGAAAGTGTTGCGCAAGACTTGGGAGGAATTGCCCCCCATTTTCATGACCTCGGCCGAGGATGCCCGTGGCCGCGACGAACTGCTCGGATACATTGACGCCATCAACAAGCAACTGAAACAACAATGAGAAGGATAACGACAACACTGATGGCAGCACTTGTCGCTGTGGCTGCATTCGCGCAGAGTCACATGGAGTTGACTTTGAGCGAGGGCTGGCAATTCTCGCGCGGCCAGGCAAGTTGGCAGTCGGTGACCGTGCCCCACGATTGGGCCATCAGCGGCCCCTTTGACAAGAAATGGGATCTGCAGGTCGTCGCCATCAAGGAGAACGGTGAAAACGTCGCCACCGAGAAGTCAGGCCGTTCCGGCGCTCTGCCCTGGATTGGCAAGGGCTATTACAAGACCACTTTCACTGTGCCTGAGGACTACCAACGTGCCCAACTCGTTTTTGACGGTGCTATGGCCGATCCCCACGTCTATGTCAACGGACGTGAGGCTGGACATTGGGCCTACGGTTACAATGCTTTCATCGTTGATGTGACCCCCATGATACACGTTGGTAAACCCAATGATCTGCTGGTGTGCCTCGAGAATAAGGAGGAGAGCAACCGCTGGTATCCAGGAGGTGGCATTTACCGTCCCGTCAAGCTGGTCATGACACGGGAACGGGATGCTGCTCTCGACACTTGGGGCCTGTATGTGCGAACTCTCTCTATTGAAGGCGCAAAAGCGACTTTGCAAGTAGAGCATCAACTGGATGAAGCAACAATCCTTGATGATGATTTTGAATTGGACATCACGCTTGCCGATGCCCATGGCGATGTGGTGGTGGCGACCAAGACGTCTCCTGACGGCTTGGGCCATTTTGCCTCTCGTTTTGATGTCTATGTCCCGTCGTTATGGTCGCCCGAGAGCCCTTATCTATATACTGTCACTGCCGTTTTGCGGCATAAAGATATGGAAGTGGACCGCCAGAGCACCCGTGTGGGCATCCGCACTGTTTCCTTCAGCAAGAAAGGCGGATTCCAACTCAACGGCGAGCGACGCAGCATCAAGGGCGTCTGCCTGCACCATGACTTGGGCCCATTGGGCGCTGCGGTTAACAAGGCTGCACTCATTCGCCAGATCAAGATGATGAAGGAGATGGGCGCCGATGCTATCCGCACCAGCCACAACATGCCATCGACAATGCAGATGGAGGTGTGTGACAGCCTCGGCATGATGGTCATGGCCGAGAGTTTCGACGGCTGGAAAGAACCCAAAGTTCGCAACGGTTATGGCAGTTATTGGGACGAGTGGTGGCAGCAGGACATCCGCAACCTGGTGCTCAACCACCGCAACCATCCCAGCATCATCATGTGGAGCGTGGGCAACGAGATTCCCGAGCAGTGGAAGCCCGAGGGCGCTCAGCGCTACAAAGACCTCATTGCCTTGTGCCATCAGTATGACCCCAGTCGCATGGTGACTTGTGGCATGGATCAGCCCGACGGCACCATCTGGTGTGGCTTCGCTCAAGTGGCTGATGTGCCGGGCTATAACTACCGCGTCCACAAGTATGAGGAGATGATTCAGCGCTTGCCGCAAGGATTTATCCTCGGCAGTGAGACGGCTTCTACCGTGAGCACCCGCGGCCATTACTGTTTCCCCGACACCGTCGCTACCAACAAGGCATGGCCCGACGGCCAGTGCTCGGGTTATGACGTGGAATACTGCTGGTGGAGCAATCTACCCGACGATGATTGGAAGATGCAAGACGACTTCGATTGGACCGTTGGCGAATTTGTCTGGACTGGATATGACTATCTGGGCGAACCGACGCCTTACGACGAATACTGGCCTTCGCGCAGCAGTTACTTCGGCATCTGCGACTTGGCCGGTCTGCCTAAGGACCGCTATTACCTCTACCGCAGTCACTGGAATAAACAGGAGCACACCATCCACTTGTTGCCGCACTGGACCTGGCCCGACCGCAAAGGCAAGGTGACGCCAGTCTATTGCTATACCGACTATCCCAGTGCAGAACTCTTCGTCAATGGCAAGAGCCAGGGTCGCATCACCAAAAATGATACTACTCGTTTGGATCGTTACCGCCTGCGCTGGCGCAACGTCATCTATCAGCCCGGTGAGTTAAAAGTGGTTGTCTATGATGAAAACGGCAACAAGGCGGGACAGCAGATTGTGCGCACTGCAGGCAAGCCTAAACGCCTGCTGCTTGAGCCCGAGCGCAAGACCATCAAGGCCGACGGCAACGACCTCGCTTATATCACTGTGAGCCTCGTAGATAAGAATGGCACTCTGTGTCCAGATGCAGCCAACCGTCTGCAATTCAGCGTGACGGGCGCTGGTACATACAAAGCCGCCTGCAATGGCGATGCCACCTCGCTGGAACCGTTCACTCAGTCGCAAATGAGTCTTTTCCACGGACAGCTGGTTGTCGTTTGCCAAGCCAGCAAAAAGCCTGGTGTGATGACACTCACAGTCAAGGATCCCGCCACAGGCATGAAATCCACAGTCAACATCACCGTGAGATAATTGTTATGTGGAAGGCGGCATTGCCGCCTTTGTGCATCATGGTTGACGTTTATCTTTTCAATCCCGAGCATGACCTGGCGTTGGCGCATGGGGCACACAACTACACGGCCCCGCCTTTTGCACGCCAGTTGCGTTACGACTTGCGTCTGTTGCCCGCATGGCTGGCTCTGGCTGGCTCCTATATCGTCATCCCTGACGATTGCTCGATTGAAGAGGATTGCCGTTGGCTTCATGATCATCACCTGGATGTAACGCCAGTCTATATCAGTAAAATCGCTGAATTGGGCCCCTGCCGCATTCATCCGTGGGGCTGGGATGCCACCTTGCGCCACCAGCTGTTGCAAGCGGGCGTTTCTCCCGACTATCTGCCCACCGATGGCCAATTGAACTGGATTCGTCGCTTGTCGCATCGCCGCACAAGCATTGCTGTGCATCAGGCATTAGGTGAGGCTTTTTCGCCTTGTCCTGTGGAACTGGAAAGTTACGATGAGGTGATGGCGTTTGCGTTGTCCCATCCGGGTTGTTACCTCAAAATGCCGTGGTCGGGCAGCGGAAAGGGCATCTACCGCGTCATTGACCCCAATGCCGATAACCATGTTCCGCGATGGATTGAAGGCACCTTGAAGCGTCAAGGCTCACTATTGTGCGAAGTAGGACTGGATAGGGTACAAGACTTTGCTATTGAATGTATGTGTCGTGACGGCCATACGATGTTCATGGGCTATTCGGTCTTTGACAGCGATTTTCATAGCCAGTTCAGGACTGGTAAGGTAGCCCCGATGGAGGAATTACATGAGCTGTTGCTGGGTATGTATCCCGATCTCGACTCGGTGATAGGTCAGGTCCTCATGGCCATTGATGATCTTCTTGCACCGCATTACGACGGTCCAGTGGGCATCGACATGATGTTCTATTGGGACAAAAACGGCAAAATCGCCTTAAATCCCTGTGTGGAAGTCAACCTGCGCATGACCATGGGCATGGTCACTGCCGCTATGGGCAGTCGTCATGGCCTGTGCGGCGACTTTTCTGTCACCGCCGGCAAATCTGGTTATTCTCTTAAAATATCTTAGCGACTTTGCGCCTTAGCGTGAGGACCTTTGTTGTCGATGTAGTAGGCGTAGTACTCGTCGAAGGTGATATCTTCGTCGTGGATGCGTTTAGCGACTTCTTTCCCCACGTAGCGCAGGTGCCACGGCTCGTAGGCAAAACCGAAGATTTGTGACTGTCTCTTGGGATAGCGCAGGATGAAGCCAAAATCATGACAATTCTCCCGCATCCACACACCCTCGGTGGAAGTATCGAAAGACCATCTCATGGGATGCTGCCGTGAGGTGACATCGATGGCGTAACCCGTCTGGTGCTCGCTGTGACCAGCATGGGCGGCATACCCCTTTTGGCTACGCTTGTAGGTTCCTTGTTGATCATAATAGGAGCGATAGGCCGAGTTAATCATCAATTGAGCGTCGGTCTGTTCTTTACAAGCCTTCTGCAACGCCATGAATGCATCAACAACAACATGCTGTGCCTTTTGTTCCTCATAGCAGTAGTCCATGCTGAATGTTGCCAGACTGTCGGGCTTATAGTTCTCATTCAGGTAATGTCGGCCATTGACCAGTATCAATTGACCCTTGCTGGTGTCGCAAGGCACAACACTCGATTCTCGCTCCTGGTCAGCCCCAATGTTGACCAGTGCAATGATATTGTCGAGCGGTGCGCCCGTCGTGTCCTTCTTGTGATAGGCGAGATAGCGGTCAAAATTGTCGGCGATAAAATAGCGCGCATTGATGACGGGGATGGCGATTGTGTCATGCTCCTGGTGAGCGATGAGCGTATCGGCCTGTGCATCACTCAGCACGGCAACCAGGGCCCTAGCTTCCTCGATGGGGTAGCCCAACTTGTATATCCGGCATTCGTCACTGAAGCTATAGACGATGCCTTGGCAGCTCTTGACCGTGACCAGCAGCACAAACAATGCTGCGGCAGTGCAGGGCAACGCCAGCCAACGATTGTCGCGACTGGTATAACGTTTGAACAGGTGCTTGGCCTTTTGAAACGTCAGCATGAGTTATCGGTTGGCGCGCTTGGCCATTTCGAACAACTCCAGAGGCAGGTGGCAATAGCCGTCGGGATTCTTGTCGAGGTAGTCCTGATGGTAATCCTCGGCCGAGTAGAAGTTCTTGAGCGGCAACAGTTCCACAGCCAGGCGTAGCTTGACTTCGGCCTGCACACGGTCGTACACCTTTTTCAGTGTCGGCACATCCTCTTCGTCAGTGTAATAGATGCCCGTGCGGTATTGCGTGCCCTTGTCGTGTCCCTGCTGGTTGACACTTGTCGGGTCGATGGCCTTGAAGTACATCTCGGTGAGGAACTCCAGCGAAATGATTTCGGGGTCATAGACGATATGCACCGTCTCGGCGAAGCCTGTTTTGTCTGTACACACATCCTGATAGGTGGGATTATCGGTGTGTCCGTTGGCATAGCCCACTTCGGTCTCTACAACACCTTTAACCAACTTGAAGTAATGCTCTGTTCCCCAGAAACATCCTCCGGCTAAATAAATCTCTTTCATTGTATGCTTTTTATTTCTGAGCTACAAAGTTACTACTATTTTACTTGGATTGCAAGAATTGGGCTCGCAGTGCTGCTGTTTTTCTTAAACTTATTTGTCCAATTCAAGTCTAAAATGTAATTTTGCACAACGTATGAAACGCGTGGTAATCATTGGTTCCGGTAATGTGGCAACCAGTCTGGCTCATGGTTTGGTGTCGCAGTGCGAGGTGGTTCAGATTTACAGCCGCCAGTTGGCCCATGCGCAACTGTTAGCCGATGCTGTCGGGTGTCCGTCTGCCATCAATGACTTCCATGCGCTAAACCTCGATGCCGATGTATACATCATCGCCGTGCGGGATGATGCAATTGCCGATGTCATCGCTGCCGTGCCCGACAACAAGGCATTGTGGATTCACACCTCGGGCAGCAAGCCGATTGATTTATTTGCGGGACGACGTTCCCGTTATGGCGTGTTGTGGCCCATGCAGTCCTTTTCGCGCGAGATGGTGGTACCCTTGGACGATGTGCATTTCTTTGCCGAGGCCAACAACGATACCACGCTCAATGACTTGCTGGAGTTTGGCCAACTGCTCTCCTCTCATGTGATTGAGGTTGATAGCGACCAGCGCCGCCTGTTGCACATCGCCTCGGTTTTCTCGTGCAACTTCGCCAACCACATGTGGACGCTTGCCGACGAGGTGCTCACTGCCGCTGACCTGCCTTTTGATGCGATGAAACCGCTCATCCGCACCACGGTTGAGAAACTTGACCGACTCTCTCCAGCCGACTCCCAGACCGGTCCCGCTGTGCGACATGACAAACAGGTCATCGACAACCATCTGGCAATGCTTGACGGCGACAAGCGGGACATCTACAGCATGATTACAGATTCCATCATCAACCGAAGTTCCGAACAAGAGAATGCTGAATAATCTCGAAAAATATGATGTGGTGCTGGGCAGCAATTCTCCCCGCCGACGCGAACTGCTCAACGACATGGGCGTTATGTTCCGTGTGGAGTCTATCAAGGGCATAGACGAAACGTATCCCGCCAGTCTTCCCGTTGAGGAGGTTCCTGTATATCTCGCCCGTCTGAAAGCCGACAGCCATCCCTTGAAGAACCATGAGTTGCTCATCACTGCCGACACCATCGTGGTCCTTGACGACACCGTTCTGGGCAAACCCGTGGGCGAGCGGGATGCTCACAATATGCTGCGTGCCCTCTCGGGGCGTTCCCATAGGGTCATCAGCGGCGTGTGTGTCATGACAAGGGAACGTTGCGAATCGTTCGCTGATACCAGCATCGTCCGTTTCGCTGACCTTGCCGATGACGAGATAGATTATTACATCAAGCATTACCGCCCGCTTGACAAGGCTGGAGCCTATGGCATCCAGGAATGGATCGGCAACATCGGCATAGCCGGCATCAACGGCGATTTCTATAACGTGATGGGCTTGCCCACGCGCAAACTCTATCAATTACTGAAAACATTCTAAACTCAATATGATGAAAATGAAACACATAAGACTGATAGCTCTTACAGCGATGCTCTGGGTTGCAGGTCAAGCAATGGCCAACGACGATGTGCCCCGTGACACGGTCTATTTCTATGACACCTGGGAGCAGATGCTCTACATGACTCCCGAGGCGATGATTATTGATCCTTATATCGCGGCCTATACCCCCTATCAAGTGGCGATAGAGACTCCTGACGACGACCTGAATGATGTCATCTACAAGTCTCATATCGCTGCCACTTTGGGCGACAGCGTTTGGCTCATTAACAGCCATTACCTGAAACGTGAATTCAAGGGCGACGCCAAAAAAATGAGTGAATTCGTGCCTGTCTTTTTCAATGATAAAGTGGCCTTTGCCGCTTATGTGGGCGCCGGTGACCACTTAAGCTTAAAGAATATCCTCTTTGGCGATTGGGTAGATGTGGATTATGATGAAGTCGTGGACTATTACTACATTGATTTCGTCAACCGCAAGGTGCGCAAGGTGACGCCCGAAACGCTCAGTGAGCTGCTCGAGGACTACCATGACTTGCAGATGCGCTATGAGGGTATGAAAGACTACAAGAAAAACGAAATCATCAAGGATTATTTCTTGAAATATGTTGACCGTGCCACTCAAGACGTTATGAAACCCTACATCCTTGACATCGAGGGCTCATCATTCAGCGGAATAGAATGAAACGGCATCTCATCTTCATCTGTGCGCTTGGTGCGTTGTTGCTGACAGGCTGTTTTCGTCATGGGAACGGCGCGGTCGGTAACTTGGATGTGCGTGACTCGGTGATCACGGCGGCAAAGCTGTTGTCGATGGAACGGACGGCTGGCTACACCGTGGTGACTGTCGGTGACCCGTGGAAGGGTGGGGTGCTGCACCGTTATGTGCTGGTGCCCCGTGATTCGATATTGCCTGAAGATTTGCCTGATGGCACATTGGTGCGAACCCCCGTCAGTCGCGCGTTGGTATATTCATCGGTGCACACAAGCCTGTTGGACGAATTAGGCGCCATCTCGGTTGTGCGTGGTGTAGTGG